>DNTK01000150.1 GCA_003508755.1 Bacteroidales bacterium
CCAAAGGCTGGAATTTCAATCACTTACATGCAATTATCAATCTAATCCGATTGCTATTGATAGTGAAAAACCACTGTTGTCATGGATTATAAATGCAAAAGGATTTAACCGGGAACAAACCGCCTACCAAGTCCTCGTAGCTTCACAACCTGACTTGCTAAGTGAAAATCGGGCAGATTTTTGGGATTCTGGCAAAGTTTTAAGTGCACAATCGGCTCACCTAAAATACAAAGGTGAAAAACTAATACCTACTCAAAAATATTGGTGGAAAGTAAAAATTTGGGATGAAAAAAATGAGGCATCAGAATGGTCTCCTGTAAATACTTTCGAAACTGGCTTGATGAATGAAAGCGACTGGAGCAATGCCAAATGGATTTGTTTGTCGGAAGATACGCGAACTTCGGAATACCGTTTCAGGGAATACAAAACCGGGAGAATGGAAAAACCGACATTGGTTACCAGTAATCCTGTCGGGTATTTCAGAAATGAAATAGTTGCCGAAAAAGAGGTCGAAACTGCCCGAGCCTACATTTGCGGCCTGGGGTATTACGAACTGTACATTAATGGTGAAAAAACCGGCGACCATGTGTTAGACCCAGCACCATCGAATTACGACAAACAGGCTTACTATGTGAGCTACGATGTTACCGACCAAGTAAATTCAGGCAAAAATACGCTTGGAATTATAATCGGGAACGGTTTCTACGGACAAAGTATTTCCTGGAAAAACGACCCGGAATCGGAACGTGACATGGCCTTCGGAACACCAGCTGCGCGTTTATTGGTAAAACTAACTTACACCGATGGAACAGCGGCGGAGTTTTATACCAATGATAAGTGGAAAAATTCTACCGGCCCCATTGTTTTCGACAATGTTTACGGTGGCGATACCTACGATGCCCGATTCGAAATCAACGGATGGAATACAATTGGTTACAACGATTCAAAATGGTCGCAGGCAAAAACGATTTCACCCAAGCTCAATAAAGTAAGCATTCAGAAAATGCCACCAATCCGCAGATTAAAAGAACTGCCACCAAAACGTATATTTAAATCGCCTGTTACCGGAAAATGGATTGTAGATTTTGGACAAAACATCGCCGGGTGGGTGCAAATTTCGGTAAATGAAAAAGCGGGACAGGTAATTGAAATTGTTCCAACCGAGGCATTAACGCAAGATGGCAAAAATATTTATCCGGGCACAACCGGGGGAGGTGCCAACGGAATGGCGCAGCTTTTAAAATACATTTGCAAAGGCAATGGACCCGAAACCTGGGAACCTAAATTTTCATACCATGGTTTCCGCTATGCGCAAATTACGGGCATTTCAAGCAAGCCCGATGTAAATACCATAAAAGCTGTTTTGGTGGCCAACGATGTGGAGCAAAAAGGAAGTTTTGTGTGCTCCGACCCCTTGCTAAACAAAATGGACACCATTAGTCGTTGGACCATTGTGGACAACCTGCACGGAATTCCGGAAGATTGTCCGCACCGCGAAAAATGTGGCTGGCTGGGCGATGCCCATGCTTTTGGCGAATATGCTCTGTACACTTACGATTTGGCAAATTTCTATAAAAAATACATGGAGGATATTCGTACTCAAATGCGCCCATCAAAAGGAGCAAATACGGATGAACAATTTAATGTACCAACCATGATTGCACCGGGGAAACGAACTTCCACCATAGCTAAACTCGACTGGGGTGTAGCTACCATGTACCTGCCCTGGTACAACTTCATTTATTATGGCGATTCTTCCATCGTGTTGGAGTATTACGATGACATGAAAGAGTTGACCAATTACTACCTCACATTTAAAGATTCAAGTGGCATTATTCAAAACGGAATGGGAGATTGGTGTCCACCACGTTGGGACAGAAGGCAAAATCCAGATGCCATGGAATGCCACCCTGTGGTTTCTGCCAATGCCTATTTCTACGATGTTTTGGGTGTTATGGAATACTTTGCTGAAATGACGGGTGATGTTGATTTTCAACAAAAAATGAAAAAGGAGCAGCAGGATTTATTTGAAGCTTTTAACACGGTTTACCTGGAAAAAATTCCACTGGTGAATTATAACTGGTACGGAAGCCAGACTGCCACGGTAATGGCCTTGCAATTCGGCATGGTTCCCGAAGATAAAATCACATCAGTTGTGAATGGATTAAAATATAATATTGAAGCCGTCAAAGGTGGTCATCATGCCACAGGAATTCACGGCAACCGATACATTTACACGGTACTAAATAAATACGAGAGTGCCGATTTAGCACATCAGATATTAACCACACCAACATTTCCCAGCCAGACCTATGTAATGAATTACGGATTTACTACCTGGCCTGAACGTCAGTTTTATTGGGACGAAATGGAGGGATTAACGAATTCCTTAAATCATCCTATGCACAGTGGTTTTGCAGCGTATTTCTACGAGTCGTTGGGCGGCATAAAATCTTCCTACGACAAACCAGGTTATAAAGAATTTACAGTAAACCCTGTTTCTCCTGAAAGTATTTCAAGCACTTCAGTAAATATTCCAACGCCTTACGGTACCATTAAAAATAGTTGGGAATCTGATAACTCATCTTTTTCAATGGAATTAAACGTGCCTTTTAACACCAAAGCGAGGGTTGAAATTTCTGAAGAAGAGCAGAAGACTTTGAAAATTAATGGAATTAATTGGGGCGATTTTCAATCAGCAAACAAAACAGAAATCAGAAATAAATCAATGCTCATATTAGGTTCTGGAAGCTATCATATTGAATATGCAAAGTTTATTAAATAAATCAGCAACATCATTAGTCATGAAAATCAAGTACTTGTACATCTTTCTAATGCTATTGTGTTGCAGTACAATATTGCTTAGTTGTGGGAATAACGCGAATGATAGCTCATCAATAAATGGTGAACCGGTCTATCTTAATCCCAACGCAAGCATTGATAATAGGATTGATGACCTGTTATCAAAAATGACTTTGGAAGAAAAAGCCATGCAACTCAATGCGGCGTCTATACGAAAAACAGCTGCCGTAGAGGAAGGAGTGGAACCCATTGAGGAATCGATTGAAGAACAAATAAAAAACGGAATTGGCTTTATTGAGAATACATTTGACCAGCGATTGCCCGAACAAAGTGTTGCG
>DNTK01000118.1 GCA_003508755.1 Bacteroidales bacterium
GGGATACACTGCTGTTTTTGTGTCGTTGGATTTATTTTATAAATCAGGTACTGTGGAGTCGAGCAAATAATGAGGCGGTGCGAATGGTGCTGATTTTGCTGTTATTGTATTTGAAATTGCGACCAGCTTATTACCAACCGCTGTTGCTTGCGCCCAACTGAAAGTTTTCTAAAACAACTCTACACCTAAAATACTGATATCATCAAAAATACGGGTACTGCCATCGAGTATGCCCTGTTTCTTAATAACCGTATTGATATTTGAATCGATGTCTTCATTGTTTACAATGCAGTCTTCGATTTCGCCTGTTCCAAAAGAAACTCCCTTGCCATCCATCAATTCAACCAGTCCATCGGTGTAACAGAGTATTTTTGCCGGCCCCTCGAGGGTAATAGAGCCTTTGCGTATCATGGGTATTTCATCGAGCATGCCCATGCCTACACATCCTTTATCCAGGAACGAAAGCTCGTTGATATCCTTCCGGAATAATATGGGTTGGTTGTGTCCTGCATTGATATATTCCAGTTCACGGGTTTTAAAATTATACTTCGCCACAAAAAGGGTAATAAATTTTTCACCGTTTGCGGCCCTTATTACGCGTTCGTTTAGTTTTTCGATAAGCGCAGCCAGCGATATTTCATGTGAAAAAAGGGCCCGCAGGTTAGCCTGAAAATTCGACATTAATATTGCTGCCGAGATACCTTTCCCGGAAACATCTGCAATGCAGAAACCCACCTCATCTTTACTCAGTTTTATATAATCGTAATAATCGCCTCCTACCTCGAAGTGCGGGTGGTAATAGGCAGCCATGTGAATGCGATTATCTTTGGGCAGGGAACTCTGATCGGGAATAAGCATGCTTTGCATTTTCGAAGCCAGTTCAAGCTCCTTGCGCATCGCTTCCTGACGTAAACTTTCGTTAAACAAACGAATGTTCTCAATGGCTACTATGATAATGTTCGAGAGGGTTTGAATAAAATTGAGGTGTTTAATAATGGGACTAACGCCTTCAACATCCTCATCAATATCGCCAATTATTACGAATGCTATCGGGGCTCCTTTATGTGCTACCGGAACAATGATGTCATACGTGCCGGTGCTTTGCTTTTCTGATCCACCCCAATCAAACGAAATTTCTTCATATTTAAGCAAATCCCTTTCAACATCGATTTGCTCGATAAAGGAATCGTCATACCCTTTATTGTGAATACATTTCCAGGAGTCTTCGAGCTTGAAAAGTATGAACTTTCCGATGTTTAAATCACGGTGCAACATATCCTGGTAATGCTGCAGAAGTTCTTCCTGGCTCAGGTTTTCATTAATAGCAAGGGTGATGTTCAGAAGCGCCTTTAATTTAAAGGTAGTCTGTTCCAATCGCTTTAATGATACACTTTTCGCCATGCTATTTATGATTCAAAGTTGGATTAAAGATACGTGATAATTTCTAATCTCCTATTCTTTCACGCGTTCTACGTATGAACTGTCGCGTGTATCTATCTTTATTTTATCGCCCATGTTTATAAATAGCGGAACATTTACTGTGGCTCCTGTTTCAACGGTTGCAGGCTTTAATGCGGTAGATGAGGCGGTGTCGCCTTTGAGGCCGGGTTCGGTGTAAGTCACCTCCAGGTTCACGTGAGTAGCCAGCTCGGCAAAAAGCGGTGATTCAGTATCTGCGTGGTAAACAATTTCCACAATGTCGCCTTCTTTTAAAAACTGTGGTGCATTAATCATTTCTTTCTCGATAGCAACTTGCTCAAATGTTTCGTTGTGCATGAAGTTGTAACCCATATCATCGCTATACAAATACTGATGCGCTCTTCTTTCCACGCGCTGTATATCAATTTTATGCCCCGCCGAAAAGGTGTTGTCAATTACTTTACCGGTTTTGATGTTTTTAAGTTTTGTTCGAACAAAGGCCGGACCTTTTCCAGGTTTTACATGCTGGAATTCAGTAATAGTAAATAAATCGTTGTTGTACAAAATGCACAAGCCGTTTCTAATGTCTGCTGTTGTTGCCATAATTTAATCTTAATGAAGCTACAAAAATACAAGTTATATCCAATATCTGAAAGGACTAAGTATAAAGTTAAATGATCAAGGTTGAAAGTTTAGTGCTGCTTGTTTACCGGCCCAGTATATTTTTACGGGGAATCGTTGCTACAAAATCCTTCAGGTAAAAGGGCTCGAAATAGGCAACATCCTCGAAAATTTTTTCTTCCAGCTTTCGGGTTGCCTGTGTAAGCATATAGGTCGACGAATGCTTGTATGCATCGAAATAAAAGGCATTTTTATGTTTTATGTGTGCCTTTGTTTTTTCAGCACCATTTCCAAAGAAAACCACGGGCTTTTCATTCAGCAAGTCAACAAAAGAAGCATCATCGATAATTTCGGCGCTTATGTCGCGGTGCTTGGTATAATCTGAGCGATAGAAGGCTGTGTATACTTCCATTCGGCGGGCATCAAGCATGGGGCAAAAATAAAAATCGTGGAGATTGTTAGCCGTTAAATATTCTTTATTTACACCACTACACATGGCTTGAAGAGTCGATACTGAAATTAATGGAACGTTTGCCGCATAACAAAGGCCTTTAGCTGTTGAAACACCTATTCGAAGACCTGTGTATGAACCGGGTCCTTTACTCACAGCAATGGCGTTCAGATCCGAAACCCTAAAACCCGATTCTTTTAAAACCTCTTCGACATACACAGCCAATTGCACAGCATGTGATCGGTCTTCCCCGCTTTCGTGCATAGCAATGCATTTATCTCCCTCAAAAAGCGATACGGTGCATATATCGGTTGCCGTATCCAATAATAATATCCTGCTCATGCTGCAAAGTAAATAAAAGTAACGCTTCTACCCTAACCCGTAAAGCATCAAAATAATATAAAGGACTCTATTTATCGACCCAAATACAAATAAACATCTAATACCTATGGTTTGAGCTATACCTTCCTGTGAAATGCCGGGTGATGTGAGAGAAGAAATAGGGCTATCGAAAATTAAAGGGCAAAATAAGGACTATTGAAAACAACCTGTACTAATGAAACACATCAATTAATCCGCACCACAACAATGCCTTCTTTCTCCCGAATTAACAGGCTCCGTGGAGGTCATATGCTTTTGGGGTGTTAGTTTCTCCTCGGGAGGACTTATGTATGGAATGCCCAATGATAAGCCCCGCAATACAAATAATAATCCAATCAAAACCACCAGGTAAGGAATTATTCTGTTAACAATTCTTCGGAATGTGCCACCAATAAGGTTGCCTGCCAACGAAACCAGCAACAACATAGGTAGTGTTCCCAGACCAAATAGCACCATAAAAGCAATGCCCAGGTATAAGTCGGCAGTGCCAATGGCACCGGCAATGGCTAAATAAACAAGCCCGCATGGCAGCAAGCCGTTCAGAAGCCCAATAACAAATAATACCGGTAGCGACTTTTTACTGAAAAGTTTTCCCATGGTGGTTCTCACCCAATCGCTAAAGGGTAAATTGTCTCCCATGTTTAACCTCCTGAAAATAGTCGGAATAACTACTGACAAAATCATAACACCACCCATGGCAATAGAAATCCATTTCTGAAATCCTGCCAGTTCAAAACCCTGGCCAACCATTCCAAATACTGCACCCATTAAACCATAGGTTACAGTTCTGCCCAAGTTGTAAAGGGTACCCCCAAGAATTTTTTGAAAAACTGAAGTACCATGCAGTGGAAGACTAACAGCAATAGGACCACACATGCCAATGCAGTGAAAACTGCCTAACAATCCCAATACCAATCCAGAGATAAGTATTTCCATAGTTAATCGATAAAAATTGTTTTTTCGAGGTAGTAATCCCGCTCCCTCATTTTCCAGCTGGTTTTAAGAATATTTCGGCCGTGTGCCAAAAGTTTCTTGCTGATAACCACCGAATCACTTATCGAAGTGTTTTGAAGAATGTAATCTTTTTGCTTGTCAGGCGCATAGTAAAAGTGCAGTGTGAGCTCTTTGCCCCCGGCAACTATATCGGGACAAAAAACGATGGTAACAGTCTGTTGGTTTTGGCTGAAGATTAAACTGTCGGCATAAATGGCCGAACGTTGATTCGTTTCCATCTGGTTGGTATAATCTGCTCCCTGCTCATAATAATCGTCCGTTACCAAATCATTATTCTGCCGAAGCGAAAAAACAATAAATATCGTGGCCAATGTAAGAAATACAACAAAAAATAATAGGATTCCTTTTCCCCAATCAAACTTCATAAGTGCTATTTTTTTGGTCCGAGAAAATTCAGCTTGCTGGTATTCAGTAACTGTGCTTCCTCATAAAAACCAACTTCTATTGGGGTGCTTTTACCCGAGAGGTTGGCTGTTTCTATTTTAATAATTACGACGGCTTCGAAATTTGCATTGGCCTGCAGAATTGCTTTCTTTCCAGCAATCTGAACATGGCCTTCGGGCGAAATTAACCGGATATCAATATCCTTTTCATCATTGGTCTTATTTACCATTTTCAGGCTATACATGTTTGAAATGGTTTGTTCATCGACCTGCTGATAAAGTGTGCCTGACATTCGCAACAAGGTAACATCAAGTGGTTTCCTTGCCGCTACAGTAAATGCAAGAAACACGAAAAGTGCAAAGAGCACAATTGTGTAGGCAATGGTACGACTGTTTAGGAT
>DNTK01000582.1 GCA_003508755.1 Bacteroidales bacterium
CCTCTAAGCAAGCACTCAATGCGCTTAAACAACAAATTACCGATGTAATAAACAGTAAAGTGGTGGGAGCTGCTACAGGAAAAGCTTTTGATGCTGATTTTACAAAAACAATTGTTGAAACAACGCTCAAAAACTGGGCAAAAAACCAGTCAGCTGATCTTTCAGTACTGATTTCAGCCCAACAGGAAAAAGAACTTACCAGTCATTTTAATAAATCGGTGAAAGATTTATTGGATAAGGGGCTGGAAATTAAATCTGATGTTGCTGTAAAGTCAGGTTTTCAGGTAGCTCCCAAAGATGGAAGTTACAAAGTAAGCTTTACCGAAGAAGACTTCAACAACTTCTTTAAGCAATACCTTCGCCCAAGACTTACCGAATTATTATTCGAAGAATAAAACATAGAGCATGAGCAGACAACATTATTATCTTGTTGCCGGACTGCCTGATATTTTCTTCGATGATAAGAAAATTTCCGTCTCGCTGGTTGAATATCGGTCTTATCTGAGTGAGTACCTCACCGATCAGGAAATGCAGCTCATAAAGCTACATTTCTGGCAGTTTGATAATGAGAATATTTTAAACCGGCTCGAAAAAAAGGAAGAAGCCTTTAATACTTCAGCTAATTTGAATGCCGATGAGATGGATGAGCTTTTTTCTGCCTCAAAGGATGGCTCATATGAATCACTGAGTTTTTCTATCCCTGCCTATATCATTGAGTTTATTGATGCTTACAGGGCCGACTCTCCGCTTATTGAGGGTAAAAGCTGGGAACTCCAGTTAACCGAGCGCTATTTCGAGTACCTGCAATCAGCAGGCAATACATTTATCGCCGACTGGTTTGCATTTGAACAAAATTTAAAGAACGTGCTAACCGCTTACAATTGCAGAATAGCCGGTATAACCATCGAAAATCAGCTTATTGGTAAAGGCGAAATAAACACAAAACTACTAAAAAGCAGTGCCCGTGATTTCGGAATCGATAGCGATGACCTGATTGGCGCTGAAATAGTATTTAAAGCGCTTGAGGCGAATGATTTAATGGAACAGGAAAAGCGAATGGACACCTTGCGCTGGGAACTCCTGGATGAACATTCATTTTTCCATTATTTCAGCATCGAAAAATTATTTGTATTCCTTATCAAGCTATCAATTGTTGAGCGCTGGATAAGTCTGGATAAAACCAAAGGATTAGAATTGTTTAAAGAACTACTAAGCAGCCTGGAATCGAGTTATGAATTCCCAGCTGAATTTAGTTTAAAATAAGCTATAAAACATGTCAACAAAAGGAAAAGTAAAAGGAATAATTTCTAACCTCGTAATTGTTGAAGCCGATGGACCTGTTTCTCAAAACGAAATATGTTTTATCGTTGCAGGCGATACCAAATTAATGGCCGAGGTTATTAAAATTAATGGTGCAAATACCTATGTTCAGGTTTTCGAAAGCACCCGTGGGGTTCATATCGGCAGTGATGTTGAATTTGCAGGTCATATGCTCCAAGTAACCTTAGGACCCGGAATACTTTCTAAAAATTACGATGGGCTGCAGAACGACCTGGATAAGATGAAAGGGCTGTTTTTAAAAAGAGGGGAGTACACGCATCCACTTGATGTAGAGAAGATATGGCACTTTACACCACTGGCAAAGGCGGGCGAAACAGTTCAGGCTGCCAGCTGGCTGGGTGAAGTAGACGAAAATGGAATGCCTCACAAAATTATGGTCCCCTTCTCGCTTAATGGAACTTTTACTATAAAAAGTGTTGCCAAAGAAGGAGATTACACCATCGAAGATACCATTGCTGTAATTACCGATAAAGAGGGTAAAGACATCAATGTAAATATGATACAAAAGTGGCCGGTAAAAGTACCCATAACCAGGTTTAAGGAAAAACCTCGTCCGTTTAAATTACTCGAAACTGGTGTGCGAACCATCGACACCTTAAATCCGATTGTTGAAGGGGGTACCGGTTTTATTCCGGGTCCCTTTGGAGCAGGTAAAACTGTTCTTCAACATGCCATATCAAAGCAAGCCGAAGCAGATATTGTGATCATCGCTGCCTGCGGTGAACGTGCAAATGAGGTAGTGGAAATTTTTACAGAGTTTCCAGAATTAGAAGATGCCCGTACGGGTCGTAAGCTTATTGAGCGTACCACCATTATTGCCAATACATCGAACATGCCTGTTGCCGCGCGTGAAGCCTCGGTATATACAGCCATGACACTGGGTGAGTATTATCGTTCCATGGGATTGAAGGTGTTGATGATGGCCGACTCTACTTCGCGCTGGGCACAGGCCCTTCGGGAGATGTCGAACCGCCTTGAGGAACTTCCCGGACCCGATGCATTCCCCATGGACCTTCCGGCAATTATTTCAAATTTTTATGCCCGTGCCGGCTATGTTTACCTAAACAACGATGAAACCGGCTCGATAACCTTTATTGGAACGGTATCACCTGCAGGTGGTAACCTTAAAGAACCTGTAACCGAATCCACTAAAAAAGCTGCCCGTTGTTTCTATGCCCTGGCACAGGGACGCGCCGATAGCAAGCGCTATCCTGCAGTGGATCCCATCGAAAGCTATTCCAAATACCTTGAATACCCTGAATTTAGTGAATACATCGAAAGTGTTATTTCACCCGAGTGGCTCGACATGGTAAATGAAACCAAAACCATTTTGCAGCGCGGAAAAGAAACCTATGAACAGATTAATATCCTGGGTGATGATGGGGTACCTATTGATTACCATGTTACGTATTGGAAGTCGGAACTTATTGATTTTGTAATTCTTCAGCAAGATGCATTCGATAAGGTCGATCAGGTAACACCAATTGAACGCCAGGAATATATGCTCAAGAAGGTGCTGGATGTTTGCCACACCGATTTTGAATTCGATACCTTCAACGATGTTAATAGCTACTTCAAGAAAATGATTAACAACTTCAAGCAGATGAATTATTCTGCTTTTAAATCTGAAAAATTTAACAAGTTCGAAGAAGAGCTAAAAGTGCTTATCGAAGAACGCCAGGTTGCAAGCGTCTAATTAATTTAAAACAGTAAAATAACAAAAGCATGGAAAAGAAGGCTTTTCAAAAAATATACACAAAGATTTCGCAAATCACCAAAGCTACCTGTTCGCTTCAGGCAACCGGAATCGGTTACGACGAACTGGCTATTGTAAACGGAAAACTGGCTCAGGTAGTAAAACTTGTTGGCGATAGCGTAACACTCCAGGTTTTTGGAGGTACCGAAGGTATCCCAACAAATGCAGAAGTAACTTTTCTTGGGAAAGCACCAACCATTAAAGTGAGTGACGATCTGGCCGGTCGTTTCTTTAACGCATTTGGTGACCCCATTGATGGAGGACCAGCTGTAGAGGGCACCGAAGTAGAGATTGGTGGTCCGTCGGTAAACCCGGTACGTCGGAAACAACCTTCTGAACTTATTGCTACCGGTATTGCCGGAATTGACCTGAACAATACCTTGGTATCTGGTCAGAAAATTCCATTTTTCGCCGACCCCGACCAGCCCTTTAACCAGGTTATGGCAAGTGTTGCATTGCGCGCAAAGGCTGACAAGATTATTTTGGGTGGTATGGGCTTAACAAACGACGATTATCTCTATTACAAGAGTGTTTTTGATAATGCCGGTGCACTTGATCGTATTATAAGTTTTGTAAACACCACCGACAATCCACCGGTTGAGCGATTGCTTGTGCCGGACATGGCCCTTACCGCAGCGGAGTACTTTGCAGTGGAAAAGAACGAATCGGTTCTTGTGTTGCTAACCGATATGACCCTTTATGCCGATGCCCTTAGTATTGTTTCGAATCGTATGGATCAAATTCCATCGAAAGACTCAATGCCTGGATCTCTTTATTCCGACCTGGCAAAAATCTATGAGAAAGCGGTGCAATTTCCCGAAGGTGGTTCCATTACCATTATTGCAGTAACAACCCTTTCCGGTGGTGATATCACCCATGCTATTCCGGATAATACGGGGTATATTACAGAGGGACAACTTTTCCTTCGAAGAGATACCGATATTGGGAAAGTTATTGTGGATCCATTCCGTTCATTATCGCGTTTAAAACAGTTGGTAATTGGAAAGAAAACCCGTGAAGACCATCCACAAGTTATGAATGCTGCAGTACGACTATTTGCTGATGCAGCCAATGCGAAAACAAAACTTGAAAATGGCTTCGACCTGACAGATTATGACCAGCGTAGTTTAGACTTCGCAAAAGATTATTCTGATAAATTGCTTGCCATTGATGTAAATATCGAAGTTAATGAAATGCTTGATACAGGCTGGAACTTATTCAACAAGCATTTTAAACCTGAGGAGGTGGGCATTAAACAAGAGCTTGTTGAAAATTACTGGCCCAAAAGCTAGATGAAAGATTTTTAGATAAAAGGCTTTAGACGAAAATGTCCAAAATCTAAGATCTATTAATCTCTTAATCTATTAATTATTAAAAAACATGGCAATAAAATTCCAATATAATAAAACGGCATTGCAACAGCT
>DNTK01000371.1 GCA_003508755.1 Bacteroidales bacterium
TTTCCCATCCTTGTCAGGAACATTTTTAGTTGATTCACAGTGGTATTCTGTCCTTCATCCAAAATCACAAATGCATTATCTAGTGTTCGTCCCCGCATAAACGCCAAAGGTGCTATTTCTATAGTTCCATCTTCAATAAAACCCAGGAGCTTTTTAGCCGGAATCATGTCCCGTAAAGCATCATAGAGCGGTTGCAGATAGGGATCGAGTTTTTCTTTTAAATCGCCAGGCAAAAAGCCCAGGTTTTCACCTGCTTCCACAGCAGGTCTTGTTAATATAATCCGCTTTACCTCTTTATTACGAAGCGCGCGCACAGCAAGTGCAATTGCAGTATATGTTTTACCTGTTCCGGCAGGTCCAAGGGCAAAAAGTAAATCGTTTTTGTCATATTCTTCAACCAGGGCATGTTGGTTTACCGATTTTGCTTTAATGAGCTTGCCATGGTTACCATAAACCAGAACATCACTATTCTTTTCAACAGATGGCTGCCAGGAAGGTTCTGTACTGGTAAATAATTCTTCGATGTCTGCTAGGGTAATTTTGTTGTACTGATGATAGAAATTAATAAGCATCTCTATTTTCTTCTCAAAGACTTTAATTTCGGATTCATCGCCAATACTTATCATCTCATGCCCTCTGGCAACGATCTTTAGTTTTGGAAAGAAAGAAGAAATCTTGTCCAATAAAACATTGTTTGCGCCGTAAAGATGCAGAGGATCTATTCCCTCCAGATATATCGACTTTTCTATCATAGATATTTAAACAAGAATACTTACTTTTGAGCTGTACAAAGTAACTTTATTTTTTCAAGAATTTCAATTTAAATAGAACTCTAGTGTAGTTTCATGGCTGTTATAACCCTTACAACCGATTGGCGAAATAGCGATTATTATGTGGGAGCCGTAAAAGGTAAAATACTTTCACGCAACATGAATACGGTTGTTGTGGACATCAGCCATCAGATTGCTCCATTCAATACGATGCAGGCAGCGTTTATCTTGCGCAACTGTTATTATGAATTCCCAAAAGGGACCATTCATATTGTGGGCGTAAATTCTGCTTTAACGGCCAAAAGATCATTGCTCATTGTTGAAAAAGATGAGCAGTATTTTTTATGCTCCGACTCTGGTTTTCCCGGATTGGCATTTCCCAACCAGGATATTAAGGTCTTTCGGCATGAGTTAGGAAAAAATGAAGGAAATACATTTGCAAGCCTTGAACTATTTGTTGATCTCGCTTATAAACTAATATCAGGCATGAAACCGGGAGAAATTGCGAACGAGACATCGGATTTTCTGTTTCAAGTACCTATTCGACCAACTATCGATACAAAACTCATCAATGGAAGCGTGGTTTACATAGACTCATTTTCGAATGCCATCACGAACATATCACGCGATAGCTTTAACAGAATAGGTGAGGGTAATGCCTTCGAAATTTTTGTCCAAAGCAACCACTACACCATTAATAAAATTAGTACCTCCTACAACGAGGTTGCTACAGGTGAGTTGCTGGCATTATTTAATTCATCAGATTTGCTCGAAATAGCCATATCAAACGGACCTGCTTCCGAATTGCTAAATTTATCGATAAACTCAACCATACGCATAAAATTTTCAGATAAAAAAGTCCAGAATAACCTTTTATTAAGTGGAGAATGATTGAATGGAAGAGAAACTAAAATCCTTTGAAAAGTTATTGAATATTATGGATGAGCTCCGGGAAAAGTGTCCCTGGGATCGTGAACAGACAATGGAGAGCATTCGAAATCTTACCATTGAAGAAACCTACGAATTAGCCGATGCCATTTTGCAAAAAGATATGCATGAAATTAAAAAGGAGCTGGGCGATTTATTGCTTCATATTGTATTCTATTCGAAAATTGCTTCGGAATCCAACGATTTTGACATAAAAGATGTCATCGATTCACTTTGCGAAAAGCTAATCTTTCGTCATCCACATGTATTCGGAGATGTGGATGTACAGAACAATGCCAGAAAGGTAACCGAAAACTGGGAAGAACTCAAGCAGAAAGAGGGCAATAAATCAGTTTTATCGGGTGTTCCCGACAGCCTGCCTGCTCTTATAAAGGCAAACAGAATTCAGGAAAAGGTGCGGGCCGTTGGATTCGATTGGGATAAGCGTGATCAGATATGGGATAAGGTGCATGAAGAACTCGACGAACTTAAAGAGGAAGTAAAACAGAGTAATACCCTAAATACCGAAAAGGAATTTGGCGATTTGCTATTCTCTGTGGTTAATGCAGCGCGACTCTATAATGTTGATCCTGAAACTGCACTTGAAAGAACCAATTTGAAATTTATTGACCGCTTTAACTATCTAGAAGAAAACACGATAAAAAAAGGTCGTTCGTTAAAAAAAATGAATCTTGATGAAATGAATGAAATCTGGGAGGAAGCGAAAAAGTTTGATAAATAAGTCTCAGGAGGAACGCTTCCGGCCAATAATTAATAAAACCCATACAATGAAAGCTCTTAAATTTATTATTGTTTTGCTGATAGCAACGAACGCTTCCCTTCAGTCACAAATAATTCGCTCTAAGCTTGATCTAACCGCCGGTATAAGTGCAAGGGAATACCTCCACGCAGGGTTAAGATATCAATACACCGATATCACACAATTTGGGATTGCCATTGGAAACGATTTGGAGCTTAATAGCAACGAAAAAATAAGCACATACAGCCTTGATCATATGATTCATTTTGGGGCTTTATCAATGTATTCAAGCCGACCTGTATGGTATGCACGACAAGGGCTTACCTATTCAATTAATCGTGAAGGGGCAGACAGAACGAGAAAATATACATACATAAATCTCGGAGCAGGCAGGGAGTTTAGCGTAAATACGTGGCTGGGATTTAATGCTGACCTGGGATTTATTTGGCAAATAAACTCTGTTACAGAAGAAAATAATAATACAAGAAGCGATAATTTGAGGCAAATATTCCCACTTGCCAGAATACAGGTATTTATATCTTTTTAACAAATTTGTAACTTTTCCGAACATTATTTGTAGTAATTTCGTATGGATGATAAAAACCACATTGTCATGAAGCGTTTAGTAATTTTATCTGTGCTCGCACTTACTCTTTTTGCGTTCAGTGGCCCAAAAGCCTCAATTGAGTGGAATTTTACAGAATACAACTTTGGTCAGATAGAAAAAAATAAACCAGCAACCATTGAATTTTCATTTAAAAATCCGGGCATGATTCCGATCGTTGTCACTGATGTTAAATCATCATGCGGTTGCACAGTGCCGGAATATCCCAAAGAGCCTATTGCTCCCGGAAGTGAAGGTAAGATAGTTGTTACTTATGATGCAAAAGTTAGTGGATATTTCAGTAAGACAATCACGGTACATACAAACACCAGCCAGGGTAAAACATTGCTTTACATTAAAGGCGAGGTTAATTAAAATATAACTGACAATAAATGCTAAACCGCCATTCGAACCGAGGGCGGTTTTTTGATGCGCCCAAATTAATCCATTCTTATTGCTTTTGACAGTCGTGATTAAAATTATATCACAAATAGTCAGTTAGTTATACAGGCAAGCGTTATTTTCAATCTTAAATATTTATCTTGTTAAGAATTTTTCCTTACATTTAACACTTGAAAACGAAGCTAAAAAGGCTTATTTTCTTATAAGCCTGTAAGTTACAAGACTTACATAGCTTCACTTCATGGTTTCTAGGGTTTTGGTTGAATGCCGGGTATTTTACCCGGCTTCACTTTTT
>DNTK01000255.1 GCA_003508755.1 Bacteroidales bacterium
GGGCAATAGCTTGTATGCGTTTTGCTACATCGAGCCAGTCAACAGCCATGCATTAAATTTTTGAGGGTTCAGGAGAATACTCATCCCAGCTACGAATCGATATTTCGTCGATATCTATTTTGCACACACCAATTAAGAAGGCACTTGCCAGGCGTGCATTGGTAATAAGCGGAATGTTAAAATCCACTGCACTGCGACGAATGGTATAATCGTTATCGAGCTCGTTTGAACTCAAATCTTTCGGGATGTTAATAACCAGGTCGATTACTTTGTTCTTAAGGTAATCGAGCGTGTTGGGTTTTTTGTCCTCATCGGGCCATGCCAGCGAGGTAACCTCAATGCCGTTCATTTCCAGAAATTGAGCTGTTCCGGGTGTGGCAAACATGTTATAACCTTTTTCTGAAAGCAGTTTACAGCTGTTCAGCAATTCCACCTTCGAACGCATAGGCCCGGTAGATAACAATATGTTTTTCTTGGGGATAGTGTATCCTACTGAAAGCATCGATTTAAGAATTGCCTCATAAAAATCATCTCCAATGCATCCAACTTCGCCGGTCGAAGCCATATCCACTCCTAAAACCGGGTCGGCTTTCGATAAACGGGCAAAAGAGAATTGCGGCGCCTTTACACCAATGTAATCGATGTCAAATATACTTGAGTTGGGTTTTTCTACCTCTTTGCCCAGCATTACCTGGGTAGCCAGTTCAATTAAATTGGTTTTCAGTACTTTGGAGACAAAGGGGAAACTGCGAGAAGCACGCAGGTTACATTCAATCACCTTAATATCGTTATCCTTTGCCAGGAACTGCATATTAAACGGCCCGCTAATTTCCAGGGCTTTGGCAATATTTCGGGCAATGCGCTTTACCCGGCGCTGTGTTTCGAAATATATTTTCTGGGCAGGAAATACAATGGTGGCATCGCCCGAGTGCACGCCGGCAAATTCCACATGCTCACTAATGGCATAGGCAACCAGCTCACCATTCTTAGCAACAGCGTCAATCTCGATTTCCTTTGCCTGTTGCAGGAATTCAGAAACTACAACCGGGTATTGTTTCGACACTTTCGCAGCTAAATTTAAAAAATGCTCCATCTCATCGCGGTTCGAGACTACATTCATGGCGGCACCGGAAAGCACATAAGATGGACGAATTAACACGGGGAACCCTACTTCGTCGATAAAAGCATGAATATCTTCAATAGAGGTCAATTCTTTCCAGCGTGGCTGGTCAATTTTTAAGGCATCGAGCATGCTGGAAAACTTATGGCGGTTTTCTGCACGGTCGATATTTTGGGCAGTAGTGCCCAATAGTTTTACATGGCGTTTATCAAGGCGTGTTGCAAGGTTGTTCGGAATCTGACCACCTACCGAAACAATAACACCCTTTGGTGCTTCAAGGTCTGCAATATCTAAAACGCGCTCGAGTGTAAGTTCATCGAAGTAGAGTCGGTCGCAGCTATCATAATCGGTACTTACGGTTTCCGGGTTATAGTTAATCATGACCGAACGAATGTTCTCTTCTTTATTAATAGCGTTTAGTGCATTTACACTGCACCAGTCAAATTCTACCGAGCTGCCAATGCGGTAGGCTCCCGAACCAAGAACTATAACTGCCTTATCTTTATCGTTATATTCAAGGTCATGTTCAGTACCACTATAAGTTAAATACAGGTAATTTGTTTTTGCTGGAAATTCCGCTGCCAGCGTATCAATTTGTTTTACAACCGGAACAATTCCTTTTGAAACACGGTGATCACGGACTTTTAGAAGACCATCTCCGATGTAGTCGTTTTCCTCATTGAGCACGAACCGGGCAATCTGAAAATCCGAAAAACCGGCCACTTTAGATTCTTTAAGTAATACATCAGGTAATACGTCTAAGTTATTATATTCCTCGAGATTACCCTTAATATTCCATATTTTTTGTAGTTTATACAAAAACCATTTATCAATCTTAGTAAGCTCATTTATTGTATCGACCGAGTACCCTTTTTCAAATGCCTCGGCAATTACAAAGATGCGCATATCGGTTGGCTCGTTCAGTTCTTTGTCGATGTCTTCGAACGAAAGGTCGCGGTTGCCTACAAATCCATGCATCCCCTGGCCAATCATTCTTAAACCTTTCTGAATGGCTTCCTCAAATGTACGGCCTATAGACATCACCTCACCTACTGATTTCATGCTGGAACCAATCTGTTTCGAAACACCTATAAACTTATTTAAATCCCAACGGGGTATTTTACATACAATGTAGTCAAGTGCCGGCTCAAAAAAGGCCGGTGTTGTTTTGGTAATAGAGTTTTTAAGGTGGTGCAGGCCATAACCCAATCCAAGCTTAGCTGCTACAAAAGCCAGTGGATAACCCGTTGCTTTCGAAGCCAGTGCTGAAGAACGCGATAGCCGGGCATTTACTTCAATAACACGGTAATCTTCGGATAAAGGATCGAGCGCGTATTGTACATTGCATTCCCCCACCACACCAATGTGCCGGATAATTTTAATTGCCAACTCCCTAAGTTTGTGGTATTCTGAATTGCTTAGTGTTTGCGAGGGAGCTACCACAATACTTTCGCCGGTATGGATGCCCAATGGGTCGAAGTTTTCCATATTACAAACGGTAATACAGTTATCAAAGCGATCACGTACCACTTCATATTCAACTTCTTTCCAACCTTTCAGCGATTTTTCAACCAATATCTGGGGAGAAAAGGA
>DNTK01000509.1 GCA_003508755.1 Bacteroidales bacterium
CGAACGTCCAACGTCGAATGGTAAATAGGAAGAGACGATGACAACGGGCTATAGACTATGGGCTATAGGCTGTGGGAGGGGATTTGAGGGATCATTCGAAATTGAAAGCGTTTGAGTTGGCCGACGAAATAGCAGTACAGATATACCAAGTGACGAGAAAGTTCCCGAAAGAAGAAATCTATGGCCTTACTTCACAAATGCGAAGAGCAGCGGTTTCGGTTCCTTCTAACATCGTAGAGGGTTGTGCGCGTGAAAGCCAGGCAGAATATCTTCGTTTTCTCGAAATTGCATTCGGTTCCCTCAGAGAGTTGGGTTATCAATACGGCTTAGCCAAACGATTGGGGTACACGAATGAGTCGGAATTTCCTGATTTTGAGAATAAAATGAATAAAGCACAAAAAGTTCTTGGCGGCCTGCTCCGTTCGATGCGAAAAACCAAAAGCCCACAGCCTAAAGTCTAAACAACCCATAGCCCATCGCCT
This sequence comes from Bacteroidales bacterium, assembly GCA_003508755.1. GTDB lineage: Bacteria > Bacteroidota > Bacteroidia > Bacteroidales > UBA10428 > UBA10428. The sequence continues at coordinate 483 of DNTK01000509.1, forward strand.
GACCCACTAAGGTTTTTTATGAATAAAGAACGCCAACTAATTATCCTAATAATAATTCTCGCAATCCCAACCCTCTTCGCCTTCGCCAAGTCCGATCCGCCCAAGGTCGAGAAAAAGATCAAGTTAACTGAGGCCCTGGCTGATATCGATGGATACAAGGTGGTGAGAACTTCGCCGCTTGAGGATAACATCTTCACGTTTCTCGATCTGGACGATTATATTTTCAGGACCTACGAAAAGGATGGGGTGCAGATTACGCTGTACATCGGGTTTTACTATACGGCTGACAAGGTGTCGGCGGCCCATTCACCTTTGGTGTGTTTTCCGGGGCAGGGGTGGACGATCACTGAGCCGGAATACGGTCGGCAGATGGTTGGTGATCATCAGATAAACTATGCGCAGATCGATGCGACATTGGGCAATCAGAAGGAACTGATCGTTTACTGGTATCAATCCCATGATGATACGGTGACACATGTATATCGAAATAAATTAAACACCTTTTACAACAAGATCTTTAACGATGATCAGCAGCATGCGTTTGTGCGGATATCTGTTCCTCTAAATACAATCAGTCCAGAATTTGAAAAGAATGTGGTAAACGATTTCATGAATGAATTTTATTTGGATTTTGTAGGGTTCCTAAATGGTTGACTAAGCTGCAAGATTTACAGAATTATCCTCCCTTTTTTTTGGTTAGTTGATGTATTGAACCATGATCTATACATTACTGCATTGGAATTTAAATTGAAAAATTAATAATTCATCAAGCCTAAATATAGTGATTAAGCTATGATTAATATAAAAAAACAAGTGGACGTAGGCCATTACAGAAGTGAAGGATTTTCATCATTAAGAATTGACAGTTTCGCACAACAAATTAAAGAAATTTCATTCAGCGAATGTAAGTCCATATTGGAAGTAGGTGTAGGCGGTGGGCTAATAAGTCATTTTCTTAAATTATTTGAAGAATTACAATATACTGGGATAGATATTGATTCAGATTTACAACCTGATGTAATTGGTTCTGTAACAAAAATGCCATTCTTAAATAAGCAATTTGAGTTAACATTGTGTTGCCAAGTTTTAGAGCACTTACCCTTTTATGAATTTGAAAAGGCGCTAAAAGAGCTCAATAGAGTGACTAGCAAAACAGTCATATTATCATTGCCGGATCAAAGAAAAAGGATGGGACTTTCAATCTGTGTTCCAAAGTTACAATGGAAAAAATTTGAATTAAATTATCGGATTTTAGGAAGCAAATATAAAGATAAATGGCATCAATGGGAAATCGGTTATAAAAATGTACCATTTAGTTTGATAAAATATAAAATATTGGAATCAGGTTTAAAAATTAAAAACTGCTATAGGTTAGAAAAACATTCATGGCACTGTTTCTTTGTTTTAATACCAAAATGAAATAGTAAACCTTGTAAAGATTCACAGGGTCAAACCCTACTTTAAAGAAAATACTTTTGAAATGACATTTAAAGAAAAGCTAATCAGGGGAGGAATTTGGAATGCCGTTTCACAGTTCGGAGCACAAGGGATAAATTTTGTCATCATTATTATCTTGGCACGGTTGTTATCTCCAAATGACTTTGGTTTGTTGGGAATGGTGACTGTAATAACAGGATTTTTAAGCTATTTCTCAGAATTCGGTATGATAGCAAGTATTATAAAGAAACCTCAAATTGATGATTTAGATTGCAATACTGCTTTTTGGAGTGGAATAGCTTTTTCTATAATTGTATATTCAATCATATATTTTACATCGCCATTAATTTCTTGGTTTTATAATCAACCGGAGCTAACAGATATTTCAAGAGTTGTTTCTCTGGTGTTTGTAATTGGTTCTTATAGCTTTGTTCCAGCGGCACTAGAAATGAAACGATTGAGGTATAATCGAATTGCTATTATTCGGTTGGTTAGTCTTATTATTTCTGGGCCAATAGCTATCTTTTCGGCATTAAAGGGTTTTGGTGTGTGGGCACTTGTTTTCCAGTTACTAATTATGGAAATTGTGGCATTTTTAGGGTATTTATTCTGGGTTAATTGGAAACCTAAATTTAAATTTTCATTCTTACGTTTTAATGGTTTATTTAGTTTTGGAATGCATATTACCTTAAATAATCTGATAAAATTTTTCTCCGAGAATATTGATTATCTTTTAGTTGGTAAAATGCTAGGGCCAACGGCACTTGGTTTATATACCATGGCTTTTCGTCTTTCGAGATATCCTATTGAAAAAATAGGTCCAATATTCAAGAACATGCTTTTTCCTGCTTTTGCGAGTATACAGAATGATTCTGAGCGAATTAGGATTAATGTTATTAGGGTATCAGCCGTTGTTCCCTTAGTAACGGTACCATTTTTATTTTTTTTCTATTTTTCTTCTGATGTTATAGTTGGTATTATTGTAGGCAATAAATGGATGGATGCTGTACCAATGATTAAAATTTTTATAGTTTACCTTTTTATTTATAGTTTTTCATTTCCTGATGAGCCTGTGATGATGGTCACCGGGAAAATCAAACAACTAAATTTGATTAAGATTATTATGTCTTTAGTATTGCTCTTTTCTGGCTATATAATGGTGGCCAATTTTGGTGTAAAAGGTATGACAATAACTTACACTTCAATATTAAGTGTATATTATATATCAATAAAAATGTTCACACTGGAATTAATAAGTACCAGGTTTTTTGCGTATATGTCAATTATGAAAAATGTTTACTTCTATTGTTTATGGATATTTATTATTGCAATAATTCTCTCATACTGTGTTCCAAGTACAACTATATCAGGCACAATAATTATTGGAATTGGTATTTTAACTATAACTCTAATTTCGGTATTAACCTATTTACGAATTATTACATTTAAACCATTTAAATTAGATTTTGATAGGTGCTTAATATACCCTGAAACTAACTGAATTGTAATGTATATTTTTAGAAAACAGGTCATTTAAAAATGAATTAGTTAATACGGTTCTCTATGAAGTTCCAGTTGATTGGTTGTGACCGGATCTGTCACAATCCCGTGGTAATGTGGCCTCATA
>DNTK01000357.1 GCA_003508755.1 Bacteroidales bacterium
TACCCTGGCCGGAAATATTCCTGGAAAAACCCAGACGCTTTCCATCATGGTCTATTCTAATATGCAAGTGCCTGGAAAAGAGTGGCAAGTTGCCCGGTTGGTTATTGTCTCCATCATACTTTCGATAGCAGCCATTGTCGTCTCTGAATATTTAAAAAAATCGAAAAGGTACCTTATCCGATGAAACTCTCATTCTCCAAAATAAAATTAACCCTGGGTAAGCTATCATTTAATTACGACCTCGAATTAGAAAGTTCAATAAGTGGTATATATGGCCCTTCTGGTGGTGGAAAATCAACCTTTCTAAATCTGCTTTCAGGAATAAATACACCGGCCGATGGCACTATAGTTATCGATGATCGCACCCTCTTCGATAAAGATAACAACATAAACACTCCTCCTGAAAAAAGAACTATTGGTGTGGTTTTTCAGGAAAACTACCTGTTTCCGCACATGTCGGTGAAGCAAAACCTGTTGTACAGTAAACCCTATCACAAAAGCAACAGGCAAACCATTACACTGGAAGCTGTTGTGGAGCTGCTTGACATCCACCCTTTGCTGGCAAAAAAACCAGGACAACTTTCCGGTGGGGAACGTCAACGGGTTGCCATAGGCAGGGCTTTGCTGTCTCAGCCTTCGCTATTGTTATTCGACGAGCCCTTCTCAAACCTGGACAGAAACCGGCGTAAAGAAATTATTTCCTACCTGCTAAAAATAAATAATCGCTTTCGGCTTCCAATGCTTATTGTAAGCCACGATTTAGAAGATATCCTTCGCCTTACCAATTACCTGGTTGTTATAAATAATAAAAGAATTATAACTTCGGGATCTTACGTCTCTATTGTAGAACGTGGTAATGCCGATGGAATTGTTTCACACAAGCGGTACCTGAATGTTTTCGACACCTTTTATGTTGGGCATGACAAAACACATAAACTCCTAAAATTCGGCAAAAAGTCCCAGCAATGCTTGTTAACCAATGCTCCTTTCTACTCAAAAGAACTTCACGATAATCAGCGTGTGCGCTTGTGTATTCATCCTGATGATATTGCCTTATCCGGTAGCCATATCGAAGGAACATCTTTTCAGAACCAGCTTAGTGGAAGAGTAGTAAAATTGGTTGAGATAAAAAAATCTGTTTTTGTTACCATCGATTGTGGGTTTATTCTGGTCGCGGAAATTTCGGTTCCTGCCTATGAAAAACTTAGCCTTGAATACAACAAAGAAGTGTTTTGTCTCATAAAGGCCAAAGCAATTGAAGTGGTGCATGTTTTTACCGATATAAAACAATAAGCATTATCCGTTTACCGGGTCGATCTTAATTTTACCTATAATATCGTTTTATTCCCCGAAAAGGTCGTGTGATTAGGCCAGTCTGATTCATAAATTTGATTCAACATAAACCTTAAAAGCCATGCCGGAAACCCTTATTCAACCAGATAATTATTCAACTGTAGAGCAAAGCATTTATGCTGCTTTACAAAGTTATTCCAATGTACACCGGGGTAAAGGACAATTCTCGCAAACCAGTTCTCATTTATATGAAAAAGCCCGCGAGCGAGTCTTGAATTATGCAGGATTAGCGTCGAGAAAATACACTGTAATCTTTTGTTCGAAAAGAAGGGCCAGCATATTGGTAAAACAACTTAAGCACAAAAACTACCAACTTTTAACAAGTGCCGAATTCGGACTTCCATTAGGTGTTTGTGCTTTAATTCTTAGAAAGACGGAATTGCCGGAAGGAATTCCACACGAAACGGGAGGCGGAACGGCCAAATTAATGGCAAGAGATTGGATAATTTGGTCCGATGGACCAGCAAAGTATGAAGCTGGAACTCCGGCTATTTTAAATGTTATTGGTTTTGTAAAAGCGTTACAAATTATTAAGTCAGGCAATAATCAGGCTTTCTTACCAACTAAATCAATGAATGATGTAAGCAAGCTATTAAACCAGGACGAACTGGAATATGTTTCGGGATTAGAATTGTTGCAAAGAGTTCAGAAAAGTTTTATCGGAACTGATACTCTGGTACCAACTCTATCCAATAAACAGCGTTTTGTAAATCTCGATAATAGTGCCAGTACCCCTACGATTAAAGCCATATGGGAAACTTACTGCGCTGCCCTGAAACTATCGCCCTCTAAATACAGTGAACTAATAAAGCAAGTAAAAGCTATTTGTTCGAGGTACCTGAATGCGTTACCCGAAAAATATGATGTCTTTTTTACTTCCAATACAACGGAAAGTGTCAATATTGTTTCTGAATCATTTAAGGAGTTTTTAAAAGAAGAAACCAATCCGGTTATATTGGCATCAATTTCCGAACATTCCTCAAATGATCTTCCATGGCGAGGTATTCCGAATGCTGCCATTAAGAGAATACCTATCGATAAAAACGGATTTGTGGATATTGCAAAACTGGAAAAGCTTTTGCGCATTTACAATGGTGATAACGGTACATACGAAAAGGTGAAAATTGTTGCTGTTACAGGCGCTTCAAACGTATTAGGAGTTTGTAATGATCTCGATCAAATTAGCAAGCTTGTACATAAATATGGTGCCAGATTATTGGTGGACGGGGCTCAAATAATTCCGCACAGAAAGGTTGATGTATCTTCAGCTGATATCGATTATTTAGCTTTTTCCGGACATAAAATGTATGCTCCTTTTGGTGCCGGTGTACTGGTAGCTCGCAAGGGAATGCTGCACCAATCTAAGGAAAAGCTTTCCGAGGTTCGTCAATCGGGTGAAGAAAACATTGCAGGTATTGCTGCCCTTGGAAAGGCTATGCTTTTTTATGAGCGTATTGGTTTTGATTTGATTGAAAAGGAAGAACAACATCTAACGAAAAAACTACTAAAGTCCCTTTTGGAATTTCCGGAACTTCAGGTGCATGGACTATCTGATACCTCACATCCCGATTTCAATAAGAAACTTGGAGTTATTTCCTTTCATTTCGAAAAGATATTTGCTCACCGCGTTGCGAAGGAGCTTGCTCTGCTAGGCGGGGTAGGAGTTCGTTCCGGGTGCCATTGTGCTCATCTTGTCGTAAAACAAATACTCAACATTAGCCCTGGTTTAGAGAAATTTCAGCGTATCATTCAAACCCTCTTTCCAAAAATAAGTTTGCCGGGTGTTGTGCGGGTGAGCATAGGTCTCGAAAATACCGAAGAAGATATTGACCGATTCTTAACCACACTGAAACAAATTAGTGAAAAGAAAAAACATCGCTTTTCTAAAGCAATTACAGAGGTTGAACAGTTTGTTGAGAAGGCCGAGCAAAAAGTATTTTCCATCGCCTGACAATTCTAAATAAAGTCGTTAATGGAAGGATAGTACAAGAACTTTGCTTTATTTTGTGCTTGCAAAATAATTGCAGCATGTAAACTATGCCTCAAGGACTCGTATTAAAAACTACAGGTAGCTGGTATACTGTTTTATCTAACGGTAAAAAGGTAAACTGTCGCATTAAAGGTAAATTCCGAACAAAAGGAATTAAGACCTCCACTCCGGTAGCTGTTGGCGATAAAGTACATTTTGATGTAATTAAGGAGGATAACACGGGCATCATTACAAAAATTGACCCCCGCAAAAACTACATTATACGAAAAGCAACACGGTTTCATCATGAGGCCCATTTAATCGCCGCCAATATCGATCAGGCATTTTTAATGGTTACATTAAAGTCGCCGGTTACCCCGCTGGAATTTATCGACCGTTTTTTATTGTCGGCCGAGATGTTTTTTATCGAAGCAAAAATATTGATCAATAAAACTGATTTGGTTGACAAGGATGAATTGAATTCATTTATTGAAATATATGAAAAAGCTGGGTATGAATGCATTCCTATGTGTGTTCCAGAGTTCCACGGAGTGGAGGATGTTCACCAGAGAATGAAAGGAAAACTCAGTCTTATCTCCGGAAATAGTGGCGTGGGCAAATCATCATTTATTCAAGCCATAAATCCTGAGCTAAACCTTAAAATAAGTGAAATATCGGATTATCATCAATCGGGGAAACATACTACCCCCTTTTCAGAAATTTTTGAGGTTACAAAAGAC
>DNTK01000435.1 GCA_003508755.1 Bacteroidales bacterium
GGAGATATAAAAACCTATCATGTAGAGGATAGAGTATATCGACGTGAGAAAAATGATTTTTTCGAATATTTCGAATCAGAGAAAATTACAGGCAGTTTATTTGTCTCTTTTTTCGGAAAAGGAAAAGCTAGGTTCCTTGCAATAGAAACAGAGGATGAATCGTATGGAGTCGTATACAATTTTGAATTTAAAAAAATTGCTCCTTTAGCCTTTTCTGACTTTCCCGAAATTATAGAAAAGATTGAAAACGATACTTACCATAAAGACGACATAAGAGAAATATTTAAAGAGATTCGTAAAATTGAATCCGATAACAACTAACAGTTATGAGAAAGACTATTCTGGCTATTTCAATAGTTATAATATTAATTAACCCTGCAATTATTGCCCAAAATAGTGGGCCTGCTGCACCAGAGGCAATGAGCTTTGAGCCTGTTGATGCTACCGATATGGTTAATCTGCTCACCGGAGATTTTACCTATGTAATGCCCTTAATAACAGTGCCATCTCCAGAAGGGGGTTACCCAATTGCACTCAACTACCATGGAGGTATATCTATGGATCAGGAAGCATCCTGGGTTGGTTTGGGATGGAATATTAATCCAGGTGCCATAAACCGCTCCATGCAAGGTTTCCCTGACGATTGGAAAGGTAAAGAGATACACTCCTTCTATCATAATGGTGGCGAGAGTGAAACCACACACACAATTAGTGTTTCTTATACAACCCCCGGTGCAGTTAGCGTTGGTGTGACCTACTCTTGGGGTAGCTATCAGGGGTTTGGCGGTAGTGTAGGTTTTGCATTTGCAAACGAATTATTAAATGCAGGATTATCGGTAGATGCTCAAGGAAATGTTGGACTAAGCCTGGGAATAGAAATTAATAAATATATTAAGGTTGACAAAGAGACGCAGAAAGCAGCTGGATTATCTAGTAGTATCAATGTTAATATTAACTCTTCTACGGGAGATGTTAGTGCCTCCCCTTCAGTTGGAATGTCCTCAATGGGATATAGATTATCAGGTAACGGTAGTTCGTTATCTATCGGAGCTTCAGGAAAAGGTAGTTTTTCTGTTGGTGTTGGCTCCATGTCAATATCCCAAAACGATGTTTCTATTTCAGTTTCAAGCTTTGGAATTTATATTCCAATACCATTACCAACTATAGGAATTCTCACACTAGGTTATCGCAGAACAGACACTAAATGGTGGATTGATCAACTAAGAGAAACAACTGTAGGTGGTACAATTTACTTGGAGGAAGGAAGAATGCTTGACATGCATGATGACATTCAAGAGGAATTTCAATCACCCGAATACACCATGGATGTATACATGAATAATTTCGACTTTCACTCCTTTAATAACAATATTCTTAATCAAGGCTCAAATTGTTTTATGTATCCAGCTTTTGACCAATTTGGTGTTAGTGCACAGGGAATAGGTGGTGTACTTGAGCAAGGGATATATGAAAACGCAGAATTGGTAAAAAATTCCGGCAAATGGAATGAAAGGGCTGGTACCTTCTTTGTATCTACAGGCAAAAACTTCACGGACAACATTGATAATGTTTATTACTATCTAAAAAACGAGCCAACCTCATATTTGGAAGTAACCAGTGGAGTCTTCAGTGCTACGGATACCGATCCTTTTAACTACATTTTTTCAGGTGGAGACATTAATTATCCTTCTGCACAATATCCCGATGCTTACAACTCAACCACTAAGAGAAAAAGCAGTGGTAACTATGTCGAGTGGTATACAAATAGTCAAATTGCTAATAACGAGACCAATTTTTTTATTGAAACCGAAAGCATAACCGAAAGCAGATTAGACAATGAGTTTTTCGATCCGGATGGTATTGGTGGATTTACCATTACTACCTCAGATGGAAAAACCTACCATTATTCATTACCTGTATATCAGTTTGAGAAGTTTAAATACGATCTGGATATAACAGACATGGAAGAGCCAGATGATGACAAATTAGCTATGATAGCCTACCTTGAGAGTAGATTTGGAATATCTTATGAACAAAAGGAAATACGTAGTTATGACTTCTGGCCGGAAAAATATGCCACAACCTGGTTACTCACAGCAGTGACTGGCCCTGATTATATCGATGACGGAGATGGGTACCTCAATGAAAGTGATTATGGATATTGGGTAAAATTCGATTATGGAAAATGGACCGATGGGTTTATCTGGAGAACGCCATACGAGGGTTTTAACAGGTATGTTGGTAATAATAGGGTTCATGATACTTATGAATGGGGCCGGAAACAAATATATTATTTGGATAAAATTCAGACACGTACGCATACTGCTTATTTTGTGAAGGATATTCGCACAGATGGTTTAGGAGCCACATTAAGCTTCTCGGAAGACAGAAAAGAAACGGGCGGAGCTGTTAAAGTAAGAACAGATAAACTTTTTAATTGCGCTACCGAAGAACAAGTGAATGTAGATAGAAAATATGTTGATGCAGAAAAGTATCATCAGATTGATATAAGTGTACCCGAAAAACATAAAATACTAAGACTTTCGAAAATTATCTTAGTTGCTAATAAGGATGCCACTTTAACTGAATTTAATACCTATCCATTTATGCAAATTCCCCACAGAGAAATGGGGCAATTGGATTATTCGCAAATATATAATACAACTTTTTATAATCCGGATATCATTGGAACCTATTGTCAAAAACTAATTTCATCAGGTACAGCAAAAATATACCAACAAAACAACGTACTTGATATTGGTGATTTAACAAATTCTAATATTGAGGCTAAAGCAATTAAAACGATTGTATTTGAATATGACGATAATCCACTCTGCCAGGAAACACCTAATGCAGAAGGACCTCTAAAAGGTAAACTCACCTTGCAGCGTGTTAAAATACTTGGTCAGAGTGGTGCCGACTATTTGCCAGCTTACGAGTTTAAGTATAATCGATTCCACCGGGTCTACTATAAAGGTCGTATGGATAACTGGGGTTATGATGGAGGGTTACTTACATCACCCATCATTTCAGACCAAAAGCTTAATGTTGCTAACTGGAGTTTAAATGAAATTATAACACCTACAGGGGCCAGTATAAAAATTAATTACGAATCGGACACCTATTATAACGAAGCACTTAAAGTGTTTACTAAAAGAATAGATGTAATTGATATGGAAGTTGTTAATGGTTCAAGAGTAGTCCTAAATATGGCAGAAGATCCTATCGCATTTGGACTTACTTTAGGGGAACATCGTTTACATCACGATGAACTAGATATTAGGGGTGTAATTACAGCTATCAGTGGAACACTGATTACATTTGAAACAACAGATTATGCTTTGCCAGGTTTCCCTCATGATATTGTTTTTGAATCTAAAATTGATAAAAAGGACACTTACTTTTTAATTCCTACAACAATTCCCGATGATACGTATTTTGGTGGTGGAGTTCGAGTTACTGAAATAAACTTAGATGACAATGAAGGCAATACAATTACAACAAGGTATAGTTACCTTGATCCTAATACAGGAATAACCTCTGGTATAACTTCATACGCACCCATTTACGATCCACGTACGCCAGAAGTAGAAAATTTCGATTATATACCTTACCTGCCTGAAATTCCCTCACCAAAAGTTACCTATAAATTTGTTACTGTTGAGAATGTGTCTTCGGCAAACGATGTAGATACAAAAACTTTATACGAGTTTGAAGTCTTAAGTCCTATAGCTTATACCAATGACCATAATTACCGGGTTGGTAATCTTTTTCAAGTAATAGAAGCAACAACATCGCTTGGCCATCTTTCTCACGAGTTTGAACTTTTTCATTTCCCCTTTAATGTTACTTCTACCATGAATGCATATGGTGAAGCAATTGCTAAGCATATCGTTTTAGAAGATAATTTTAATAACATCGGAAGATTGATTTCACAAAAAGAACTAAATGCCTTTGATGATCTGATTACAAATACAGAATATGACTATTTCGAAAATTACGAATTAAGCCAGGGGATCGATCAACAAACGTTTTCTCATGTTAAAGTTTCGTGGAATAAAGATAATAGCGATAATAAAAGATATAACTGGTTTTTAAACGCTTCCAGTAAGAGAACCTATCCTAATGTTGTTAAAAGTATTACGACTGTTGGTCAGGATAGAACTAGTACTGTATACAATGAAGAGTTCGATTTTTATACAGGCTTGGTAACACAATCCCGAACTGTGAATAGTTTTGGAGATGAAATTATTACCAATACCCTACCTGCTTATCATATAAATGAATATTCTGGAATGGGCTTAAAAGCACATGATATTGACAATACAAATATGTTAACCCAATCAGCAGCCACCATAACAACTAAAAACAGTAAGGTTATTGAAACAGATATCCAAACCTGGAAGGGCGACTGGAATAATTATATGGAGTGGAATAACACCCTTGGTGCAATGGAAGCAACTGGTGACGATTCAAAACCTATCTGGCGTAAGCATAAAGTTTTTGCCTGGGATGGTGGTATTGAAGAAGATGGTACCTATAGCGATGACTTTGATACCTATGCAGACATTTCATATTTACGAGATAACTGGAATACCCTTTTTGGTGGTGATGGAGTTGATAAGTGGGAGAAAATAAGTGAAATAGTTCGTTACGATCATTTTTCAACCCCGGTTGAGGTAACAGATATAAATGGAGATTATGCTGCAACTAAAAAAGATCCAGCAGGTACTTACACCATTTCAACAGCAGCAAATGCGAGACATTCTCAGTTTGCACATTGCAGTTTTGAGTATGCACCTTATACTAACAATGAAGGTGAGTCAGGGGTATATATTAATAATCCTTCGAATGTTGTTATAAATGAAGAAGGGATCTTTGCTCACACCGGAACAGGCAGTTTAGAGGCATCTTCAGGTCAAACAGTAGTTGAGTACAATATCCCATTATCTGAGATTAATTCATGGAGTAATACTTATCCATTATATTTTTATTCAAGTGTTTGGGTGTACGATCCTCAAGAAGAATTTGGAAGTAATGTTGATTGTCAAATCACTGGTCCTGTATCACCGAGTAATATTAAAACCTTCAGAACCGGAGATTGGGTACAATTAAGTTGTATGTTTGAATTAGGTTCCACGCCAACTGATCTTATATCATTCTCTGTGGTAAATTCTGGCTCATCAACAACCTATTTCGACGACTTTAGGGTAAATCCATATCAGGCGGCTGTCATGGCCTATACTTACAACAATGCTGGTTTGGTGACATCAATTATCAATAACGACAATTTTGCTACAAAATATGCCTATGATGAAATTGGCAGGTTAAAAGCCACATATGTTGAAAAACCTACAGGCTTTGCAAAAACCAGCTCACATGAATACAATTATGCCTTAGATGAAACATTATTCTATCATGTAACAATTGTTGAGAATGACCATGGTACTTTAGAAAATTGCCCTTCTACAGTTTCACCTGGAGATGATTTCACCTTCACGATTGTACCAGATGAGGATTACGATGTTACTGAAGTAATTATTGATGGAAATACATTTGGTAAATTAGTAAATTATACCGTTAGAAACGTTCAGGATCATGTTGATATTTCTGTTAAGTATATAAGGTTACATGAAATAAGAGTAAGGATATTTGATGGTGAGAATCCACCAACCGGCATGCTTACCGATGCCGGGCTCGAATTAACTATAGTTGAGGAAGGCCTTTCCCTACCACTTGTCGATGGAGAATTTAGGGACAATTTCGCCGAAGGTTGGGCAGGTACTTTACAGCCATCCTTAGCAGGTTATTACTTTGAACCGGCCACCTATGTAATCGATAATTTACAACAGCGTGAAATTATTTCATTTACCGGTTACGAAATAGGTACTATAACAGGCAGCGCATCGGCTAATGCTTTTAGCACTGGAACCTACACTATCCCAGCCAATGCCACCGATATTACATGGTCGGTACCCAATGGGGCCAGCATTGTTAGTGGTAATGGTACCAGCAGTGTTAATGTTCGTTTTGGATTAACCGATGGAAGAGTTGAAGCCCAGTTTAAAATCCCCGAAACCGGAGCACAGATACATACCCAAGGCATTGATGTTAACGTTACAAACAACCCCGCTCAATACACCATGTATGGTAATGAATCGCCTTATACCTGTAATTTATACCCATACTCTGTCGATAACATTTCTGGTGCCCAGTATAGCTGGTCAGTTCCGGCAAGTGCGAATATTATCTCAGGTCAAAACACCACAAACCTTCAATTGGAATATAGCAATGTCTCACCCGGAACAGTGCAGGTAGCTGTTGAAGTTAGCGATGGATTTTCGAGTTTTACAGTTTCGAAAGATGTTACACCAGTGCCTACTACGCTGTCTGATATTGATTACGATGGTTTTTACGCCTGTTTAAATGCTATTGAACCGTACTCGGTAACAAGTAATAATCCTTACTTAGGATATACCTGGAGTGTAAACAACGGGGCAGTAATAAACTCAGGTCAAAACAGTGCTGGTATAGATGTGAGATATCCGGCAACCGATAATGGCAATGTAACCATTTCGGTAGCTACCTGTAATAACACAATTAGTAAATCGCAGGTTATTGAAGTGAGAGGTACACCTTCTACACCAACAAAAAACGCCTGGCCGGCAGGTCCATTATGTTCAAGTACACAGTATAACTTTAGCATAAACCCTGCAAACGATGCTTCTTATTATAGTTGGTTAAAAAATGGTGTTCAACAATCTACCACAACCTCCTGGAATATTTCTTTTGTAAATGGTGGAGACCAGAACATAGAGGTACTTGCCATAAATAACTGTGGTACTTCCACACCACTTCAAGAAACCATTACTGTTAATGATGTTACTTTTAGCATCTCTAAGCCTTCTACAGCTTGTATAAATCAGACAACCGAAGAGTTTAGTATACCGGATATTTCAGGGGCCAATTATTCATGGAGTGTTACAAATGGTTCTGTTATAGCTGGTCAGGGGCAAAATGCCATGACTGCCAGATTTACGTCAGGCGGGATGAAAACAGTGGAAGTAGATGTTACCTTCGCCTGTGGGCAAACTAAAACCTACACAACAACAATAAATGTGGGAGATTTATTGCCTGCTCCAGGCAGTGTGTCAGGACCTGTAAAAGTCGCTACCAATACCACCGATACCTATTCTATTTCACCTGTTTCAGGTGCAGAATATTATCATTGGGAAGTATTAAACGGAGGCTATGTTTCTTCAGGACAAGGTACAACATCTGTTGAAGTAACCTGGACCGCTCCTGGAAACTCATTTGTTTCAGTTGTTGCCAGGAATGCCTGTGGCGACTCTGATATGTCAAAAAGAGATGTGTTTATTAGCAGTGGTGGTAGTGAG
>DNTK01000579.1 GCA_003508755.1 Bacteroidales bacterium
CCAATATATTATCATTACAATGGTGAAACTCAAAATTAAATTTTTTAAGTTCAGGAATAAACTCAGATTTCTCGATTGGTATTTTTATCCATAATAGTTTTTCGTTCTTAAAAGATTTTATTAATTGAATCACTTCAGTTATAAAATCTGCCTTAGAGTCAGGTAGATGTTTTTCTTCGACAATTATACCGTTGTATCTATTTTGGGTAGTTTTTATCATTATTTTACTGCTTAATCGTAAAGTTGTTATCAAATTTCTTTCGGGTATCAGCTTCTAACAAAAGCAATGGTTTTCTAAAATTTAAAGCTTAATAGCATCATTAACAATTAATTCAGGGCCACGACGGCAATAATTGAAATAATAAGTACAAAAAATATTACAAATAACAGATAACCTAACAGCAAGCTGAGAATAGCCTTCACCAGCGATCTAAAAAAAGATTCCCGGAAAATGCTTTTTAAGGAATAACTTAAATAAGCTATAATAATAAACAAAGTAATAAATGGAAATACTTCAGCAATGGGTGGAGCGATTAAAACAATTGGAGCAAGAACAACAATAAGTACCAGAATCTGAACAAATAGGAAACTATTAATTATTAAAAACTCCCCGTAATAAAGTTGCCTTGATTTATATACCCACTTCGAAGCTAAACTAATAAAGGGAATTAGAAGCAGTGGTATAAAGTTTATAATGTTCTTATAGAAAGTAAACCATTTGTTTTGCAATGCCATTGCTTCATCAGTGGTTGGCGAAGGTGTGCCAATCGCTTCCATTCCTGCATCAAAAATGTTTAGTTTTAACAAAAGAAAGGAATAAACACCCCCTATTACTAAAAGGTAAGTTAATGGATTTACATAAGGTTTCGTTTTTCCGCTTAAATAATCGTTAACTGCATTTCCCGGGTGTATAAAAAGTTCTTTCACAGTAAACAAAAATCCCTTTTCGAGATTGAATGCAACTAATAAAGTCTGCACAAAACTACTTACAGTAAATCTTTCATGTATCACTTTTTGACCACACTCACTGCAATAATTACCGGAAATAACCGAATTACAGCTTCTGCATTTACTTGTATCTTCCAAGGTGGTTTAATATTAGATTAGTCGATAATAATTATTTACTGTGTTTTTTCAATTGAGCTGCCAGTGGGCCCCATATGAATATTAAATGAATAGCCGCCCCACCAATAAGAATTAATGAAATCTGTTCGTAGCAATCCGTATTTCTTAGCTTTAATGCAATTCCAATAAGAGTTGCTCCCCAAACAATTGCACTTCCGAGTATGTAAGCACCCAGGATGTTGTTTCTGTTTTTCATTTGATTTTGAGTTTGAGTTTGATCCATTTAGAATGTGATTAAATATCAATATTAGTAAAATGCTTCTACTTAAGAATGACAAAATCAATATACTTTCGAACCATTTCCAATCAACAATTAGGTTGAAGCAAAACACCTTTCTGAGAAATCGATTACATTGCCCCTTTTATATCAGATAGTTCTAAAAAGAACTGATACCAAAACACCTTTTCATTTGTCCCCTCCCACAGTAATTCTCTTATATTATTGTTTAAATAAATAATTCTCTTGCCTGGTAATAATAAAATTATAATTCGCGAAAACGGGTATTTCCTTTTGAAAGCTATCCAAACTATCGCTTTAATTCTTGTTTAGCTGGCGATGTTATGGCCCTTGACTATCATGTGACCAATATCGCTTAAGGTTCTTTCCTAAAAAACAACCACCAATGTTATTGGACTGATGATGCTCTCATTAACTTGCACTTCTACAGAGCTGAATTGATCTGCAAATTGGCATCATGAATGGAGCTTCATTTCATATTGTCAGCTTTTAATGTTATCTTCTTTAAGTTTTAAACTTAACCTTAACTATTTACACTATGAAAAACTTATTCTTTCCTTCTTTGGCTGCTTTATTCCTTTTAGGTGCATGCGGACCTGATCAGGAAACAGTAAATAAAATGGCCGATGAAATGTGTGAAGCCATGGCTCTTATTACAGATGATCCCATGAGCCTTATGGATGCTGCCACTAAGATGGGCGAAATCATGGATAAGACCGATGAATACGGAAATATTACCGAAGAGCAGCTTATTGCTGCAATGGAAGAACGCTGCCCTGATGGTGCCAGCCGGTTTAAAGATTTATCAGAATAACTGATAGAGAAATGATATTGAAAGCTACTGGTTGATATCCTGTAGCTTTTTCTTATTTCTTATCAAGTCTAACCACATTCTCAACATGATGTGTATGTGGGAACATATCTACAGGCTGCACCGCAGTTACCTCGTATTTCTCTGATAGCAACTCCAGGTCGCGGGCCTGGGTGGCTGGATTGCAGCTTACATACACAATTCTATCGGGCTCAGCTCTTAAAATGGTTTTAACAACATCGGGGTGCATACCCGCCCTTGGTGGATCTGTTATGAGAACATTCGGCTTTCCATGGAGTGCAATAAAATCATCATCTAACACATCCTTCATATCACCTGCAAAAAACAGGGTGTTGTCATTACCGTTGTTTTCAGCATTAATACGGGCATCAACAATCGCAGGCTCTACATACTCTACACCAATAACCTGCTTACACTGTTTTGCTACAAAATTAGCAATGGTACCTGTTCCTGTATACAAATCGTACACCAGATCGGTTTTATTTAGTTGAGCAAAATTGCGAGCAATCTTATACAGTTCCAATGCTTGATCGGAGTTGGTCTGAAAAAACGATTTTGCCCCAATTTTAAATTGAAGCCCCTCCATTTCTTCAAGTATATATTCCCGTCCATCGAACAATACAATATCCAAATCACCAATGGTATCATTTACTTTGGTGTTCACAACATATTGAAGCGATGTAATCTGCGGAAATAAATCTTTTATGTAATACATAAACGATTCAATATCATTGGGTCGTTCTTCACCAAAAACCATAATAACCATCCATTCGCCAAGGTTCGAATTGCGGATAATCAGGTTTCTTAATAAACCTTCATTGGCACGTTGATGATAAAAGCTAAACTCCTCCTTTATGGCAAATTCGCGTACAGCAAGCCGAATTTGGTTCGATAAATCATCCTGTAAATAACATTTCTCAATATCGAGAACACGATCGAACCGGCCAGGAACGTGAAAACCCAGAGCATTTCTGTCAGTAATATCTTCTTTTTTTTCAACTTCATCATCGGTAAGCCAACGTGTTGCCGAAAAGGTAAATTCAAGCTTATTTCTGTAATATTTCTCTTTTAACGAGGGCTTAATCTTACTAATGTTTTTTAATTCAACTTTTCCAATACGTGTAAGATTATCTACAACCTGCTTCTGTTTAAATTTAAGCTGATGCCCATATGGAAGGTGCTGCCATTTGCAGCCACCACATATGGTAAAATGCTTACAAAAGGGGTGTTGCCTAAGGGAAGAGTGTTCATGTATTTTTTCCACCCGGGCCTCCATAAATTTCTTCTTCTTACGCACTACCTGCACATCGGCCACATCACCCGGAGCCAGCCATGGAACAAAAACAACCTGGTTATTGTATTTACCAATAGCTTTTCCTTCAGCAGCGATATCAATTATTTCCAACTTTTCGATTAATGGATGCTTTCTTTTCCTTCCCACAATAATTATATTTGGCAACAAAGATAAATAGTAATAATAAGAGTGCCTAGAAATATGAGTAACTTGAATTAATCTTGATTTAAGTGTAAAAAGATGAAGAGTATGTATTGCATCGGCGAATTTGACAGCCCCTTATGTGCTCAAAATTAAAAGAACGGTATACTCTTCTTTCCCCAGACACTCAATACCCTGGCTACTCCAAATTTAAAACCCTATTAATACTATAAACTTTAGGCACTTTCCTACAATAGTCTTACTTTTGCCCTCCTAAACATTTTCAATGATTTCTTTAGAAAACTTATCGCTTCAATTTGCCGGTCAGCGTGTTTTTGAAAACGTTAACCTGATGATCGGTCCCAAAGATAAAATTGGACTTGTAGGTAAAAATGGTGCCGGTAAGTCAACCATGCTGCGTTTATTCATGAATGAGCTGTTACCCGATGAAGGCCGGGTTGTTATAGACAGTGATGTAAGCCTTGGTTACCTGCCCCAACAAATAAATTGCACCGATACCCGCACTGTATTTGAGGAAACTCTCACAGCTTTTGAAGAGTTTCGGAAAATAGAAAAGGATATCGAACACTTAAATCAACAGCTGGCAAACCGGTCCGACTATGAGTCCGAAAGCTACATGGAATTAGTAGAACTTCTTTCAGAGAAAAATGATCGTCTGCATATTCTAAACGCAGGAAATATTGATGCCTTGTGCGAACAAACTCTAACAG
>DNTK01000138.1 GCA_003508755.1 Bacteroidales bacterium
ACCATCCGGAATACAAAAGCCTTTTCTTCAAAAAGAACTTAATTAGGCATTTTTTATTGCAAATAAAATCCCTGTATTAAAAATAGTACAGGGATTTTACCTTATTCTAATCGAAGAAGTTTACCGTAAAACCGATAGCCTGATTAAATGTGTATTGTTGTTTTCAGAGATTTTTACAAGATACACGCCGGGTGTAACATCCTCAGGCAAATCAAATTGCATACCTGTATCCAGATTCTCAATCAATCCGTAATTTTGGATTAATTGACCATTTATCGAAAGCAATTGAATGTTAGAGGTACCAGCTGCAGCTGAGCGTACGAAAAATTTATTTGCAGCGGGGTTTGGATAAACTTCAATTTTATTTTTTTCGTCATTATTGGTTATTACAGAGGAACCACTCCTGGCGGTCAGAGTAACTTCGAATTCTCCTTCTTCACCGCATGCACTTCCATCTACTTGCAGCCAATATTGTTTTCCGGGTTCAACTACGAGGTTGTCAATGCGGGCTGCGTAGAATAGATTTTCGGGATAGTAATCATCGCTTGCTCCAATGATTGTATAATTTGCAGGATCGTTTGAGAGAATATCGGCACTACTGGCAGCATCATATACTGCTATTTGGTTATCGAATCCGGGACAATCGACAGTAATAGCCCCGGTTTCGGGACCAATAAAAGTAAACCAAACACTGTTGTCGATTAAGGTTTCAGCACCTGTACAGTCGCACCATTCGCCCGGAGTTTCGCATGAGCCAATGGTGGGAAACGGCTCGTTTTCCTGGGCAGAAGCACATTCATTCGTAAAGGGGCCGTTTTTGCCGATGCTTAGCTCAATGGCATCTTCGATATTGTCATTTTCGCTGAACTTGTACTCAATGTTTTGAAGTACACTATCGGCACAAGTACCGTGGTATCCTTTTAGCTGCAGTGTTGCTGTAAATCCTGAAGTAATCCCGGCATCCTCTTTAAGGGTAATTACGATAGAATCATTTGTGGATGAGGTAATGTAGTCGATATAATCGTTTCCTGCTAAAAGGTTCCACTCGTAACTAACAGCCCCGGTGGCAACAAGCCGAATCGTTTCCTGATTAACCAGGCAGCTTGCGGTATCGCCCAATGCCATTATTTTTGGAGAAATAGAATTTCCATTCTTTATATAGCCTGTTTTTTGTTGAATATCGCTTCCGTATACATTTTGGACCTGAAGTGCGACAGTATAATCTGTATTATCCAAAAACGAGACAACCGGCGACATTGATGTCTCATCTGTTCCGTCTGAAAAACTTACAGAAGACGGGGAAAAAGTCCATAGGTAATTATCCACATCAAATGCCGAGGCATCGTAAAACTGAATAGGTTCACCGCTACACACCTCAGTAAGGTCTGTATAAAAATTGGCATCAGGTACTATGCCATCCGGATAATATCCATCCAATACTTTCAACCCGGTATTATCCGGATCGAGATGAACCTTTAATTGCTGGTCTGCATTGGCTTCAGTGTCCCACGATTGCGACAACTTGCCATAAAAGTCATTGTTTTCCGAACCGCCATGCAATTGCCCGATTATCCTGTCGTCCATATCAAATACGGGTGAGCCGGACGACCCACCTTCTGTAAATCCAAGGTTGTATTGCACGAGCCAATGGGTATTTGGTGGTGTGGTGGTATTACCTTCCCATGAAATTGTATTCGGAAAGGAATAAATCGAATCGTAGGAAATAGCAAATTTCTTTACCCTTCCTCCCGGATGATGGATGCCGTATCCTCCGGAAACGGCTTCATCGTCAACTGCATTCCAGCCGGCATAATAAGGCTTGTAGTCATTTGGAGGCGTTTCGGACAATTCGAGCAAAGTAAAATCGGTATCCTGGCCTGTTGACAAAAGTGTACTTCCAGAAATCGTCTGTGCCGGATTTACACTTCCACTGCAATTTAATACTTCATAATTGAAATGCGTTACCAGTGTATTGGCCACCTCTTCGGTGCTCAAACAGTGATTGGCTGTTAAAAAATATGGTGTTCCATCCTCACGGGTATTATTTATCAGGGCACCTGTGCATAAGTAGCTACCGCTACCGTCAGAAAAAGTCATTTTCGCAACGGCATGTTTTTCTGTTTGATATAGGTTTGCTTCTTCGCATGTAATATCAATATCCTCGCCACTTTTGAGCAGCACTTCGAGGTCTCGGTAAGCTTTTCCAACACTACCCACTTTAAGTTTTCCATTGAAAGGTGCATTGAAAGGTTCATAATACTCTATGACTAATTCTCCGCCAGGAAAATCTGCTAAAGCCAATGCTCCCCATGGTTTATTGTTTCTGCTCGTATATGCACCGCGAATTATTGACTTATCCGCATTGTACAAAAACAACTTTGCTCCAGCAGGTAAATTATACTCAGAGAAATGAATTGCAAGCGATTTAGCATTTTCTGCCTTCAGGCTGTATTGCCATATGTTACCATCAGATGCAGGCATCACAGTTCCTTCATCAATGATGTCAATATCAATATCTTCAAGAATTGCATAGCGATTTGAAATTCCAAGCTCTTTATCTTCAGCGAGGTACCTCTCGATATCAAGCTTTTTTAATTCTTTAGCAGCCACTTGAGCAGACTTTAACTGTACCAACTTATCGCTCTCAGGCTGCCCGGGTGTTTGGATTTGCGCCTGAACAAACAGGGCTGTTGCAAACAGAGCAAATAGTGAAATAATGTGTTTTGTTTTCATTATAGTCTTTTAATAATTAACGAAGCAAATGACAATATGTTAATATAGCAGATATATTTTGCTCCAATTTAATGAAAAAAAAGACCATCCGGGTAAGGGATGGCCTTAATTTAGTACTAAAAGATAATTTGTTATTTAATTACCAATCGTTTCGTTAACATTCCTTCTGATGATTTCAAATGGATAAAATAGGTTCCGGGAGCTCTTCCGGTTAAATCAACATCAATAACCTGACGGTTTTTTGGATCGATGCTTTCAATAACCTGACCTCTTACATTGTATACCTTAATATTGGTAATACCTGCCGAAATATCATCAGGTATACTAATCTTAATCTCCCCTGCCGATGGATTTGGGTAGACATCTATCTGAGCTTCCAGGATTGAAGCATCAATAAATGTTCCGCTGGTATCCTTCGGCGGAAATAACTCCTCGCCATACTGATAGGTCCAGATTCCACGACCATAGGTAGCTGCCACGATCTGGTTATCCTGCATAAATAGCTGATAGATAGGCACTGTTGGTAAATTGCTCTGCAACAGATTCCAGGTATCACCGTTATCAAGCGATTCCATGATACCGATTTCGGTTCCTGCCCATAATCTATCCGGTGTATCAGGGAATACAAAGAATGATAAACATCCAACATCAGGGAATCCATTGTTACTGCTGCTGGATGCTCCAAAACCGGTAATATCTTCCCATGTTTGTCCCAGATCTTCTGTTCTAA
The DNA here is from genome assembly GCA_003508755.1 of Bacteroidales bacterium. Taxonomy (GTDB): domain Bacteria; phylum Bacteroidota; class Bacteroidia; order Bacteroidales; family UBA10428; genus UBA10428. The sequence goes on from DNTK01000138.1 coordinate 3,464, forward strand.
GTACTTTACCCTCGCCAAATAAACTGTAAACCAGGTAAGCTGTGTTTGGCTCTGTTGGGTGTGTTACCAGGTTCGATATAAATACATCTTTAGGAATACTTGGGTAATTTACGGCGTTCCATGTACTACCAGCATCGGTGGACACAAATATTTTCCAGCCAAAGTCTTCGCTCAACGCAGCACCGGCCCATAAAATTGATTCGTCGGCAATTGAATACTTTATATGATGTGAGCTGGATACTCCAAATCCTGGTGCTATCCATCCGGACGGCATTGGAATCGTTCTCCATGAAAATTGCCCAAATGTAGTTGTATAATACAATCCTTCAAATCCCACTGCATAAACG
>DNTK01000406.1 GCA_003508755.1 Bacteroidales bacterium
CAAAAAATGCTGGATCATTTTCTTGACCTAAAACCATGTTAGCAGTATCAATAATGGATACTCCATTCTGATTGGCATTTATTAATATCCCAATATATGCCCCACCAGAAAAAGTAAATGAGGATGATTCTGCAATCTTATATCTTATCAGAATCGGTAGATTGATATACGTTTTATTAAGTGTTCCTTTACTTTCTCTTAGACCTATCTTATCAGTTGTTTTGAGTTGATTTTGATTAAAATTCAATCCACTTTGTAATCCGAATTTAGAATTAAAGTTATAAGTCAATAATACCTCAATAAAGTATCCAAATCCTGGTTTATAATGGGTTTCAGGGTGTCCTTCAACCTCTATCATTGTTTCTACAGTCCGTTTGTATGGAATTGAAATAGTTGTTCCAAAATCAAATTGAATATCAGTACGCTTTTCATTCTGAGCTGATAATCCAATACAAATCAATAATCCAAAAAGCGTTATTTTAATTCTCATGATGTGGGATCTTCAATATTTTTGCCAACGGTGAGTGTATGGTGTCNNGTGTCGTGCGGGATTACGAAGCTATTTCTTATCAGTTTACACCGACTTTTTTTACGAGCTACAAACTTTCGAAAACCTCTGAAACTCGCATGCACTATACACATTGTTGGCGGTTTGTTGCTATTATCCCAAGTAATTTTTAAGTGTTCTTATCAACTGTTCGCTGTAATTATAAATTTCATCAAGGTTGCTAATTGGAAATCTCTCTTCATTTTTTTCTTCGTCAAGAATCCCAATATACTTTTGAGCCTTATTAAAATGCAATCTGCAAATAGGCTGTGTTTGTTTGTCATAATAAACAGCAAAGTAACTTTGATTGTCTTTATATTGAATTTTTGAAGACTCACCACTTTGTCTAATTATTGATTTAACAACCAAAAATCCCTCAATTTCTTCTTCTGTTGTTTCTATCTCCTTTTTATTACCATTAGAACTAATTGATTCATCTATTTTCTTAGCTTCAGCTTTATCTGATTCAGTTTCTTTATCTAACGCTGATTGTAAACGATTACTCACCTTATCACTAAGCCACTGGTTTACTGACTTTTTAACAATTGACTTAAATTGCTCAATTACCTTTGCCGTGCTATTCCCTGGATAAACTTGTGATGTGAAAAATTTGATAAATGTTTCTGATGGTTCCTCAATTTCATCGTTTAATATTGATTTTATTGCATTGGAGTATTTCAACTCGCTTGCTGTACTAATAATTTTGTCAATATCGAAATTGCTTTTATGGAATTTCTTTAATTCTGAGACCTGTTGTTCCTTAATGTTTAGTAGGTCTAACTCGAAAAACGGTTTATCATCAAGTTTGTTATGGTCTTCTAAATCCGTATAGAATTTGTAAATCTGTCCGTTTGTTAGAATTGCAAATTTTGCATCGCAGGTATGAAAATATCTTATCAATTGCGAATCGTGGTTAGTAAGTTTATCATTTACTCCTTTACACTCGATGAGCATAACCATTTTACCACCTTGCATTATGGCATAATCTACCTTTTCTCCTTTTTTTGTTCCAATATCAGATGTGAATTCTGGAATCACTTCCATTGGGTTAAATACATCATATCCTAGTGCTTGGATAAATGGCATAATCAGTGCGTTTTTTGTTGCTTCTTCGGTTAGTAGCTGATTTTTCATTTTTACAATTCTGTCAGCTAACTGATTAATTTGGTCAACGAAGTCCATAGTTTATTTATTTAATTGTTTATCAATAAGAATGTCTATTTTCTTTTCCAATATTTCAATTTTTTTTTCCAAATCATCATTGTTATCGCTTACCATTGCATCTACAAAAATTGAATTTACTAAAGATAAGCCAAAAACTCCTCCGGTAATTACGATTAATACAAAATATATCTTTGTCAGAAACCCGATTGTTTCATTGGAATTTGTGGATATAAAATCCGGAATTTCATACCAACCTTCAACTGTAAATATTTTGAATATTGAGTAAAACGAGACTAAAGGATTTGAGAAATATTCCGGTGCAATATCCCGATAAAAAAAACAGGAAAGTACTGAGATTACAAAATTATAAACAAGAAATCCAAGTAATACAACAATTGAAGCTTTTAATGCTCTCTGTACTCCGTTAATCAAATGGTCAATTTTTGGAAAGAAATGTATAAACCTGAAAAACTTAAATACCCTAGCAATCCTAAGTACAAGCAAATAATCTAATTGGTGTGACTCTCCGTTAAATAACCAAAAATATAATGATGGAAGGGCAAGAATAATCAAAATTGCATCGAAAATATTCCAGTTTGATTTTACATACCCTTTAAATCCGAATGAATTAAGTTTTACAATAAGCTCAAAAAGGAATATTAAGGTAATCAGGTTGTCTACCAGAATCAAGTAGGTTTTAAGCAATTTTGTTAACTCAAATCCCTGCAAAAAAATCACAATCGAATTGGCAATTATCAATCCGAGAATAAATCTGTCGTTAAGTAATATTTTTCCTATTTTTCTCATGTTAATTTATGTGCAGAGGCTCTCTTGCAATAACCGCCAACGGCATGTGTAAGTGAT
>DNTK01000206.1 GCA_003508755.1 Bacteroidales bacterium
ATTTCTTCCTGAGAGATGTGCTTGAAGTAGCTCCAGAAATATTGGGTATGAATATTCAAATATCCCAAAATGGTCGGTTGCAGTCTTACATGATTACAGAGGTTGAGGCCTACCGTGGTGAAGAAGATTTGGCATGTCATGCAAGCAGAGGACGAACAGCAAGAACAGAGATCATGTATCATAAAGGTGGTCATGTATATATGTATTTAATCTATGGCATGTACTGGATGCTAAATATCGTTACCGGAGAACACAATATCCCTCAGGCGATACTTATACGAGGTGTTAAAGGATGCAATGGCCCGGGCCGTGTAGGCCGATTACTCAATTTAGATAAAACATATTATGGAGAAGATTTAGTGCTTTCCGAAAGGATTTGGATTGAGGAAAATCCCTCAAAAAATAATATATTGCATACCACAAGTAAACGTATTGGCATCGATTATGCCGGTGAAAAATGGAAAAATAAACCCTGGCGTTATGTGCTTACAGAGTAAAAAACCTGTTTAATTTGAAGTACTGGAATTATTAAGAATGATATACTGGAATACTCCACGATTTATTATTAAATGGTTTAGTCATCTTGAATGGCATTACAGCCGTAAAGAAAAAACCATCTATCTGACTTTTGATGACGGCCCTACACCAGGAATTACGCAACAGGTATTGGATCTGCTCGATAAATATAACGCAAAAGCAACCTTTTTTTGCCTGGGGCGTAATGTGGATCGACATCGTGATATTTTTCATGAGATTATTGCACGTGGCCATTCCACCGGCAACCATACTTACAGTCACTTAAAGGGTTGGAAATCGTCTGTAAAAGCATATGCTCATGATGTGAACCTGGCCTCAAAATATATCCCTTCTAAATTATTTCGTCCGCCCTATGGGCGCATTCGACATGTACAAACACGATACCTTTCAAAGGAATTCAGGATTATTATGTGGGATGTCTTGAGCCATGATTATAATCGAAAAATTTCACAAAAAATTTGTCTCAAAAGCGTGCTGAAGAGTACAAAAAATGGTTCGGTTGTGGTATTTCATGACTCAGAAAAAGCTTCGAAAAATATGCTTTTTGTATTACCACGTCTATTGGAGCACTTTAGCAAAAAAGGATTTACATTTAGCAGGATTGAATAAGTGACTCATTTCAAAAAAATAATTGCCGGGAAACAATTAACCTTTTTTGTTGCCGAAACCTATCCTTCCTATGCGGGTGGTGGTCGCAATGCCTTTAACTTTGCCCGCTACCTTCATGCAAATGGCACTCAAGCGAATATCGTTGCTTTAAATTATATGAATAGACTTACCCCGAACGAGGTCATAGACGGAGTAAATATTTATCGTATTCCTTACTACAATAATAACCTTATCTTAAAAGTATTTTCCCTACCACTCTTATGCTTTTCCTATATCAGGTGGGTAATTAAATCGGATATTGTAATGGTTTATGGCAGGTATTTGCCCGGGTACCCTTTCATTTTCTTGCTAGGTTGGTTGTTTTCCAAACCACTGATTTACCGCTCAACCCTTTTAGAGGATGACGATATGCAAAGTATAAGCAAGAGAGCCCTCGGGAAAATAACTCTAGCAAGCTTTTCTTTGATAGATACTTATTTTGCCATTAATTCCGATTTTACTGAAATGTGGGTAAAACTCAAGGGACATAAAATTCCGGTTTTTACCCATCCTCAGGGTGTTGATAATACAATTTTTTATGCTGCCGCATCGTATACACCAGCAAAGATTAATCAGTCCTCGCCGATGTTCGTGACGAATGCATTGCTCATTGAGCGGAAGGGCTATCGGAAGTTATTTGAAGCTTTATCTAAAACCAGCTTCCATTTTAAGTTGCTCGTGATTGGACAATACCAGCCTGATCCCTACCACCGAAGTTCAAAACAGGAACTCAAAGAGATGAAAGCTCTTGTTGAGCTCGGGAAAAACCTTCTTGGCTCAAAAGTAGAATTCCTTAATACAGTTAAAGATGTTGTCCCCATTCTCAGAAAAAGTGATGTTTTTATCTATGCAGGTAATAAGGATGGAACTCCCAACTCAGTATTAGAAGCAATGGCTGTCGGTTTGCCAGTAATCATGTATAATTCCGGAACCAATGCTAATCTGTTTAAACACCAAGAGAATGTGATTCTCTTTAATTCCTTTAGCTCATTGCCTCAAATACTCTCCGATGTATTGAAAAATTCTGAATTGCTCAAAAAAACCAGTGCCAATGCTGCAGAAAACATACGTAAAAGCTATACATTTGAGCAGGTAGCCAATGGATTATTTACAACATTAAATTGCACACTGAGAAAACCATTATTATAAATGCCGCCACAGTAAAAATTGCCGGTGGCCTTGTAGTGACAATCGATTTGATACAATTATTGAATGAGTTGACCCGCTATGAATTAATTATAATTTCACCCTCCATCAAGAAATTTCAAAAGCTGCCTTCCACTATTGAAAAAATATATACTCCTGATATTTTACTCCGTCCAGTTCTAAGGTGGTGGCTTGATTTTATCTGGCTGCCAAGAATGATGCGAAAGTATAAACCACATTTGCTAATCACCATGGGCAACCTGCCGGCAAGAAGCCGTTATCCGCAACTTATGTTAAACGACAATGCGTTTGTGAGTCAAAAAAACTACGCTGGAATTCCGCTCACAAGAGGAGAAAGGTTAAAACATGCAATACGAAAAAAACTATTCTGGAGTCGAATGAGATACGTGAATAGGCTTGTTGTACAAACTCAAACGGAGAAAACCCGCCTGGAGAGCTTTGGACGAAAGCTGCCTAAAATCGAAGTTATTCCACCACTTATTCCTTCTCACTTGCGTTTAGATAGAGAATCTGATATTTTATTACCACGCAGAAAAAAAGGCACAATCCGCTTGCTTTGCTTAAGCTACTATTGGAAACATAAAAATATTGAGATTTTAACGAAGGTCTTACAGCTTGCTTCAGATTCAAATTACCCCCTCCAGCTAGTGTTTACACTAAATGATAAAAGGGTAAAAGGTGGAAAAAAATTGGTCCGCCAATTAACACCCTTCATTGATAATGAACATGCCATTAACGTTGGGAATATACCAGGAGCTAGAGTAAAGTCGCTTATCGAGCAATGCGATGGTTTGATATTGCCCAGTATTATCGAAACATTTGGATTAAACAGCCTCGAAGCCTGGCATTGCAATAAACCTTTTTTTGTTGCTGATAAACCTTTTGCAAGGGAAGTATGCCAAAATGCAGCAAAATATTTTGATCCCTTCGATGCTGATGCTATATTTTTGGCCATAAAGGAGGTGTTTTCAAAAGAGGAAGTCAGAGAGAAATTGATTCTGAACGGCACTTCACTTATTAAAAACTGGGATTCCTCAAAAAAATATTTAGCATTAATTACTAATTCGTTGGACGAATGAATGTTGTTTTTTTAAGCTATATCAACCGATCCGGCTCTACCTTTTTACTCAATCAACTCAGTAAGGTTGATGAGCTGTGTGTCTGCCCCGAAGCAGATATACTGTTTGATTTATTGTTATCGAATAGTGAGAAAAGAATCGATGATAGCCGAAAACTATTCCAAGTGCTTACAGCGGATTTTAAATGGAAATTATGGAGACTTAAAAAAAAAGATATACAATTTTCTGCAAAATCAAACCTTGACCTCTTCCTGAACATTCTGTCAGCGTACAGACGAAAACATTTTCCAAAAGCCACAACTGTCATTTTTAAGCACCCTAGGTTGATGGAAATTTTTTCATTGGTGCCGCAAAATAATCGATTTAAATGGATTTATCTGATTCGGAATCCCCTGGCTGTTTATGCTTCGCAAAAAGAAACCATATCGCCATCAACGAGGAGACCCATGTCCCGAAATCCTCTTTCGCTGATTGATGAGTGGAACAATACTTATATAATTTTCCAGCAAATTAGTGGTTTCAGTAATACTTATATTGTAAATTATGAAACCCTAATTCAATCTTTCGACCATGAAATGGAGCTTATTCTGGACTTTATTTCTGCCGGGTTAAGCTGGAAGAACTGCAGCAGTAAAAAAGGCTTTGTTGCTGAATGGTTAAGTGCCGAATACCATAAAATCCACCCGAACATCAATAAAGCTCCTCAGTTTGTATCAATAGACGAAAAAATAGAAAAGCTATCCCCTGCTGCAAAAAGTATTATAAAAAAATACATTATTCAAAATGAATGGTATGTTTTTAACGACACCTATTTTCATCCCTTTCTTCTAAGACTAATGATAATTTATTTTAGATTAAATCGAAAAGCGTTTCTTGTGAGAAAAAAAATGACAAGAGTTCTGAAACAAAATGATTAGAAAATCGAAAACGGCTGTTTGGTTGCGCAACAGAAAATGTTTTTACGGTAGCTACCTAAGTATCGCATATACTCTAAATAGGTTTGATACAAAGCAATTGAGCGCATTCCTGCTGTTTCTTGGCTATCCTAGATCAGGAAGCAGCACCCTGGGATCAATTCTTGATGCGCATGCAAACATTATCGTAGCACACGAACTAAACGTTCTTGATTATATTTCAAAGAAGTATAACAAAAAGCAATTATTCTACTTAATACGAAAAAACTCAAAACTTTTTACAAAAAACGATAGAGTTAGTTCCGGTTATAAAGGTGCTGTTGCTGGACAAAAGCACTCAGAAGCTGCTCAGCTTAAAATAATTGGCGATAAAAAGGCCGGAAAAACTACTCACTTACTGGAAAATTATCCTGAGCTTATTGCTCAGCTGGGAGCTACGGTTAACCTGCCTCTGAAATTTATTCATATAGTGCGCAATCCCTTTGATATGATAACCACTCAGGCCCGTGGAGGAAATGAAAGGCAATACCCTGTCACTACAGAAAGCATCCGGGCTGCTACGGAATTTTGTTTTCGAAAAATCGAAACAGTACACCGTTTGATAAAAAGTGGGAACCTGGACATTCATACACTTCAGTATGAGAATCTATTGGAATACCCAAAGACGGAATTATCCGCTTTGTTAAATTGGTTGGGTATTGATGCTTCTGATGATTATCTCGAAGCTTGCAGCAATCACCTCTATAAATCACCTCATCACAGCAGGTTAAAATACAATTGGACAGAGCCAGAAAAACACTTGGTTTTGAATAAAATCAAGGATATTGATTTTCTCAGGGAATATGATTTTGATAATTAATAAAGATTAATGCCTGTGGAAGTAATCTCCAAATTAGAAAAGTTTAAGCGGTTCGTGCCTGATAAATGAAGGTATTTAAGCGAGGATTTTAATTTGTAAAAGTGAAAGTACAATGCTTCTCTTCCTGTAACCAGCTCATGCCATTTCCCATTCTTCCACTTTACTTTC
>DNTK01000063.1 GCA_003508755.1 Bacteroidales bacterium
GTACAAGATCAGGTAGTGCTATTATGGGGGGAGGGCAAAGTAGAATATCAGGATATTGAACTTTCCTCGGAACATATTATTTCTGATTTGGAGAATCAGGAAATATTTGCTATTGGCGGTGTTGATACAACTGGAAGGTACTTTGGTAATCCGGATTTTAAGAAAGGAAGTGAGAATTTTGCTTCCGACTCTATGCGTTACAATATAAAATCCGGAAAGGGAATAATATACAATGTAAAATCCGAACAGGGAGAAGGGTATTTGCACAGTGATTTAACCAAGCGCGATACAGAAGGTCATATTCACATGAAGGGGGGGAAATATACAACCTGTGATGCCGATCATCCGCATTTCTATATGGAACTTACCAAGGCCATAGCAATTCCTGACGATAAAATCATAAGTGGTCCGGCATTTATGGTTGTAGAAGATGTACCAATCCCAATTCTCGGTTTACCATTCGGGTTTTTTCCAAGTTCTAATAAGCGGGGTGCCGGAGTAATTATTCCGATGTATGGTGAAGAAAAAAACAGAGGCTTCTTTTTACGTGGCGGAGGTTGGTACCAGCCACTTGGTCAATACCTTGATATGACCTTGCTCGCTGATGTATATTCAAAAGGCTCCTGGGCGGTTCACTGGGGGTCGGATTATAAAGTTCGATACCGCTTTAATGGAAATATGAAAATAGATTATGCAGCCAACCGAGATAACAGCAATAATAGTTTTCCTGAAAGCGAAGATTTTAAATGGACCTGGATGCACCGGCAGGATCCCAAAGCCAATCCAACACAGAATCTTTCAGCCACGGTAAACTTTTCCAGCTCTAATTTTGACCGCTATAACTCTTACAATGCCAATCAGATTGTAAACCAGCAAACATCATCGAGTATTAGTTTTACCAAAAGTTTTCCCGGCACACCTTTTAACCTATCCATGTCGGCCAATGCCCGGCAGAATCTTGCCGACAGCACGATTGTAATGGATTTACCAAAGGGTTCTTTTAATGCATCCACGATTTATCCGTTCAGAAAAAAATCTGGAACAGGCAAGCTAAAATGGTACGAAAATATTGGTTTTAGCTATAATTCAGAATTTACGAATCACCTGGATATTCGAGATACTATGCTATTTAAATCAGAAACCTGGCAAAATCTCAATTATGGGTTCAGACATAGCATACCTGTAATAATTAATTTAAAGTCGGACAGATTTAAAATGCTAACTGTTTCTCCCTCTTTGCGTTACGATGGAGTTATGAATAGTAATTACATAAAGAAAAGTGTTGAATATCAGGCTGGTGAAGCTGTTGTGGTTACTGATACCATACAAAAGCTGACCTATGCCCATGCTATAAACCCATCTATTTCGGTTGGTTTAACTCCGAAAGTTACCGGTATGTATTTAAATACAAGACCTGATCCTAAGGTTATTGCTGTGAGGCATGTTATGCAGCCCAGGGCTTCATTTTCTTACACACCTGACATGAGCAGGATAAATCCTAATTATTACGATACTGTTTTTTATGCCCAGAATGGAGAATTAGGGTTTTCCAATTACTCCTATTATGATGGGAGGTTATACAGGGCTCCATCCTTTGCCAGCGAGAGTGGTTCTGTTAGCCTTGGATTAAGCAATAACCTGGAAATGAAGGTGCGAGCAAAAAACGATACCGTTGATGATGGAGAACCCCAAAAGGTGGTAATTTTGCGTAATTTAAACCTTACAACATCTTATAATCCATTTGTACAGGAATTTAAATGGAGCGATGTGAGTTTAACAACCGGTACATCCCTCTTTAAAAACAAGTTTAATGTAAATCTTACCGCAAGGTTTAGCCCCTATGACATTCAACCCGATACAAGCGCAAGCGGGAATATTACTTACAGAAAAGTAAACGAATTCTATTATGATAATGAAAAGCGCTTGCTTCGGTTTACGAACTTAAATATTTCGGCAGGTCTACAATTACGTTCCAGTCAGGGCAGTGATGCAAAAGGGGGAGAATTTCAGGATCCTTCCCAGGAAGTTGATCAGACTGATCCCTTCATGGACCCATTTAGTACCGATTATGACTTTGTTCCTGGAAGCACTTATGGCGAATATGTCGACTTTAGTATTCCATGGTCTATAAACATCAATTACACCTATTCCATTACAAGACCATTGTTAAAAGAAGATCAGCGGGTTACAAACACTGTAAACTTCTCGGGCGATTTTAGTTTGACACAGCGTTGGAAAATTGGTTTCCGTTCTGGTTACGACTTTGAAAACAAGAAGATAATCGAAATGACCACCTTTAATATTCGTCGCGATTTGCACTGCTGGGAAATGCGTTTTAACATCACACCCTTGGGCACAAGAAAGCAGTACAGTTTCTTTATCAATGCCAAAGCAAGCATTCTTCGCGATCTGAAATGGGATAAGCGACAAAGCTGGTACGATAATTTATAATAACAATTATCATCTTCTGCAAAACAATCTTTTTATAACTTGGAGAGAAATCCCTAATTCTTATTGCATGAAACATGCATCATTAAAATAATTATTAAACGAATTCAGCAGCCGGGTTCAAGAGCTCGGCAAAGTCAATGATTATTTTGCGGCATGCGGTTTCTTCTGACAACTAAAATTCAAATTATAAACAGATGAAAAAGATTATCTCTACTCAAAATGCTCCTGCGGCTATAGGCCCTTATAATCAGGCAATTGAAGCCGGAAATATGGTTTTTGTTAGTGGTCAGATACCTTTGGATCCCACAACAGCAGAAATTGTTGAAGGAGGTATTGTGCAACAAACCGATCAGGTTTTAAAGAATATCGGTGCCGTTCTTGAAATTGCTGGTCTCAGTTACAGCAATGTGGTAAAAACTACTTGCTACCTTAAAAACATGGACGATTTTGCCAAAATGAATAAGGTGTATGCCGAATACTTTACTACCGGTCAACCCGCAAGAGCTGCAATTGAGGTAGCACGTTTACCCAAGGATGTGCTAATAGAAATTGAAGCCATTGCTATGAATCCTGCAGCCAGTAACGATTAAATAAAAATAAAAAAGCTCCCTCAGATTTGAAGGAGCTTTTCTTACTGTATTATAATTATTCTTTATTCAGCAACAATATCGAAAGGTATTTCTACCTTAACTTCCTTATGAAGTCGCACGGTAGCAGTATAGCTTCCTACTTCCTTAATTAATTCTTCTTTGATACTAATGTTTTTGCGGTCAACATTAAATCCTTTTTCATTCAACGATTCAGCTAATTGAATCGTATTTACTGAACCGAATATTTTACCTTTTGAGCTTGTTTTAGCACCAATGGTTAGTTTAATATCGGCAAGCTTTTCAGCAAGAGCAGCAGCTTCTTCGCGCACCTTCTCTTCTTTATGCTGGCGTTGCTTTAAAATCTCCGAATGCTGTTTCTTTGCTGCAGCAGTAGCATTAATTGCAAAACCTTGTGGAATAAGGTAATTGCGGGCATAACCATCTTTTACTGTTACAATATCATCTTTGTAACCAAGGTTGCCCATATCTTGTTTTAATATAACTTCCATTTCTGTTGTAGATTAAATTATTTCATTAAATCGGTTACATAAGGCAATAACGCTAAATGGCGTGCACGCTTTACAGCGGTAGCTACTTTGCGTTGAAACTTGAGTGATGTGCCTGTAATACGACGAGGAAGAATTTTTCCTTGTTCGTTTAAGAAACGCTTCAGGAATTCAGCATCCTTATAATCTACATATTTGATACGGTTTTTCTTAAACCGGCAAAATTTCTTCTTTTTAGTTTCAATGGTAGGAGGAGTTAAATACCTGATTTCTCCTTGTCCGTTAGCTGCTTGTGCCATAACTATGCCTCCGATTTTTCTTGTTTCTTACTTCTTTTCTTTTCTGCGTATTGAACAGAGTATTTATCCATCTTGAAGGTAAGGAATCGGATGATTCGCTCATCGCGACGG
>DNTK01000265.1 GCA_003508755.1 Bacteroidales bacterium
ACATATAATTGGGAGTATAACGGGTTTGATGTTACCCTTTCCGATACAGCCACCTATAGTGTTTACCTCGACTTTGGATTAAATGCTACCGAAGGGGCATTAACGGTCTTTGGTTCGAATACTTGTGGAGATGGTGCTTTATCTCCAGCATTTAATATCCAGATTGGGAAACCGCAAGAATGCGCCGACGAGGTGCTAGGCACTATAACCAATGTATTTACACCAAATGGCGATGGTGAAAATGAAGTTTGGATTATCAATGACATAGAGCAATTTCCATACGCGAAAATTGAAGTATTCGACCGCTGGGGCAGAAGAGTCTTTATTAAGGACGGTGGATACAAAAACGACTGGAATGGTATGTTTAAAGGCAAAGTTCTGCCTTATGATAATTACTTCTATGTTATTGATGTATACGGAAACGGAAAGGTTATTAAGCGTGGAAACCTAACCATAATACGATAAAATGATTTGATAAACTCTATAGAAATAAAAATGATACGAAAAGCCGCCCTACACCTGTTGCTGATTTTTGTTATTGGTTTCTCAGCAAATGCGCAACAATTCCCATATTTTACGCATTATACCTTTAACAAATTCGTAAATAACCCGGCAGCTGCCGGTATTGATGGGTACACGACAGTAAACCTCATTGCTCGTGAGCAGTGGGTTGGTATTGGAGGTACTCCAAAAACACATGCACTGGTTTTCGATTCTCGAATATTGGGTGATAGTTACATATTGCAAAAGTTGCCTATCCGTAAGAACGAAAAACCCCGAACACGCTCAGGCAATACAGCCTGGGGTGGTTACATTATCAACGATGCGAATGGCCCGATAAGTAAAACATACCTGAATGGTACATATGCTTACCACCTTGATTTAGGGGAGCGTCAGGTTTCTTTTGGTCTTTCCATGCTGTTATTTCAAAACAGGCTGGATGGCGATCAGCTTATTACGCACGATGGTTCCTCTGTTGAAGATGATTTAATTCCAAATGGTAAGGAATCCTTTTGGATTATGGATGCCAATTTTGGTGTATATCTTGCAGCCAGGGACTATTATGCTGGTTATTCTACTGTACAGCTATTCAATTCGAAGGTTAAGTTCGGAGTAAACGAAAAAGGTGTTTATGAGTTAAAGCGCCAACATAATTTAATTGGAGGTTACAGGTTTTTTCTAACAAATCGTATCGATCTTGAACCATCTACCTTAATAAAAATACAAGAAACTGCGAGGGCTCAAATTGATTTAACAGCCAAATTTATTATCGACAAGCGCTATTGGGGTGGTCTTAATCTTCGTTCGGGTACAGCCTTGGCAATTTTTGGCGGATTAAATTATGATAAATACTATTTCGGTTATGCTTTTGAATATGACTTTAATACCTTTGCAAAACAAACATTTGCAACACATGAGATTACCGTAATTGCGCGGTTCGGCGATGCAGCCCGCAGGTACAAGTGGTTAAACTCTTACTAGAAAAATACAAGCAATATGAAGGCCTTCAATTTTTAAATTGAAGGCCTTTTTTTATTCTTAGATCCATTTGAAAACTTATATTTGTCGACTGACAAATTGAAAATGGCAAAAAGAAAAAATATTTCAAAACATAACTTTGGCTTTCTCATTCCACAAATAGCCGTCTTTTTTTTACTTGCTCTGGTTTTTAGAGAGTTGAATGTTCCCCGGTATGCCTTATTAAGCCTGGCACTATACCTGTTGTTAAGTGGCTATTTAAAGGTAGTTATTCCTAAATGGCATCGTAAAGGATTATATTATATACGAAAGGGTGAATTAGAAGGAGCCTCATTTGCATTTAAAAAAAGCTATTCTTTTTTTTCAAAGCACATTTGGGTTGATAAATACCGTGCATTTACGCTGCTCAGTATTTCGGGTTACTCCTACCGGGAGATGGCCCTCATGAATATGATATTCTGTTATTCCCAATTAGGTAAAACAAAAGATGCTAAGAATATCCAGAAATTATTATCGAAAGAATTTCCTGAAAATCCTTACGGAAGCGAGAAATAATCAGGGAGCGTTTCTTGTTTACAATATTATGCCCATTCTCACAGGTTTTCTTTGGTATTCCTCTAATTAGATACGCAGCTTCCTTTGGATACTATTTTACTGGCGTTATAAAGCCATCAGAGTTAATATATCCCACAATAACATCCAACTTCACCACTTTATGTTAATAGTCCTCTAAAGGCTCTTAAATAACCATGAGAAGTTCCGATATCTAAAAAGGAAGAATTGCTTTGGATTATTTATCCCTTTCACCAAATATTAATTTTATAAAAATAGACCGAAATGTCTCACGTTATTGGGAAGAAAGCCCGCCCCATGTTCGAACTTTTTAATAGTGCTGAAGATTCTTTACTGATGTTGTTTACGCTTTGGATTTTTGTGTTTTAGTTTGCTGGTAATTTTATAGAGCGAAAAGATAAACAATAGCATAAGAATGAATCACATCTATTTTTTGACTATGTGAACTGTAATAATTCTGTACTAAATTATACAATATGGAAAATTTACTGCAAGTAAACTACCTGGCTGTATTGTTGGCCATAGCAGTTAATCAAGTTATTGGGGCTCTGTGGTACTCACCAATATTATTTGGAAAAGTTTGGATGAAAGAACTGGGAATTGCTCCAGATTCCATTGCAAAAACAGATGCACAACGCAGTATGCTTTTGGCTTTCATTTATTCAATCTTGAATTTCTTGCTTCTGGCGTATTTTATCCAGGTTGTCGAGACAAAGTGCCCCGCTAAAGGTTTAATGGTCGGCTTTTTTCTGGGATTGTTTTCGGCAATTCAGATAGGTATAAATGCCACTTTCGAAAGTAAAAGCATGAAGCTGTTTCTGATAAATGCGCTCTATCCATTGCTTTCCTACAGTCTTGGAGGATTGATTATAGGTGTTTGGAATTAATACAGGAAATAGATTTTCATTCGTCCATGTAAATAATCATTTTTATTCCCTACTGCCAATAAATCGTTGTGCTTTTTGAGTGCACAAATCGGTATGCTATTACAACTAAATTCTGGTAAACCGCTTTTAATGGAGCGTTACAAGGTGTATTAGATTTTTATGAAGCTTAAAAGAAATCTTACTCCCTTTTCTCCCACATTAATAAGATTTCTTCTGTGAGCACATCGGTATTGTATTTTTTTAAGAGTTTATCAAATCGAATAAGAAAGTGACAACCCTCCCGAAACCGTGAGCAACCATAAGCACTTTTCCCTTTGAGTATTTTGCCGGTTTTACAGTTCGGGCAGTTTAAACCCGCTTCCTTCGATTTCCTTGCAGGGGCGTTATCTTGCAACAAAATCAATTGAAACCGATCATTAAGTTGAAGCCTGCCACTTACTTTTTGTTTATTGATAATAAAACCTTTTAACAGGGGCGTTTTGCCTTTGCAAATAAGATCGTCAAATTGATTCTGTGAAAGCTTTTTTCCATAGTTTACAAAGTTTATTTTAAAATCGCACCCCTCTTTATACCCGGCACATCCATAAGCTGTATTGCCTTTAATAAGTGGGAATTGTTTGCATTTTGGGCAGGTTAAATCATTAGTTTCAGATTTAAGCTTCTGATTTGTTTTTAAGTTTTTAGTTTGTAGCTTTTCGTCCTTGTGAATGGGAATGGCGGCATTGTTTTCCTTCTTTACCTCAACCACCAAATCAGTTACCATTGTTTTCATTTCATCCATAAAGCTTTTGGCTTCATATTTGCCTTTTTCTATTAAACGTAGTTTGCGTTCCCAGATGCCTGTTAGTTCTACTGATTTTAGCAGATCATTACTAATCGTATTAATCAGATCAATTCCTGTAGTGGTTGGTAGTAAATTTTTTCGTTCTCTTACAA
>DNTK01000504.1 GCA_003508755.1 Bacteroidales bacterium
AGAAACCAGGGCAAAACTGCGGGCAAAATGGAAAGCAGAAAAAGAATTGGTCGATGGAATTCAGAAAAATAAACAAGCTATCGAGAACTATAAATTTGAAGCCGAAAAAGCAGAACGTGAAGGCGATTTTGGCAAGGTTGCCGAAATTAGGTATGGTAAAATAAAAGAGGCTGAACAAGCTATTGAGCACTATAAATCGGAACTTGAGCAGAAACAGGAAAAAGGAGCATTAATAAAAGAGGAAGTGAGTTCCGAGGATGTGGCCGTAGTGGTTTCAAACTGGACAGGAATTCCTGTAAGCAAAATGCTCGAAGCCGAGAAAAAAAAGCTGCTGAACCTGGAGCATGAATTGCACAAGCGGGTGGTTGGTCAGCACGAAGCTATTGGAGCAGTAGCAGATGCCATTCGTCGCAGCAGGGCAGGTTTACAGGATGTATCACGGCCAATAGGTTCCTTTATATTCCTTGGTACAACAGGTGTTGGCAAAACTGAGCTGGCAAAAGCGCTGGCAGAGGTGCTTTTTAACGATGAACAGTTGATGACACGAATTGACATGTCTGAATACCAGGAAAGGCATTCGGTGAGTCGCTTGATTGGAGCACCTCCCGGATATGTAGGTTACGATGAAGGAGGTCAGTTGAGTGAAGCGGTGCGTCGGAAACCCTATTCAGTAATTTTGCTCGATGAAATTGAGAAGGCACACCCCGATGTGTTTAATGTTTTGCTGCAAGTGCTTGATGACGGGAGATTAACAGACAATAAGGGACGCAATGTGAATTTCAAAAACACCATAATTATCATGACCAGTAATATTGGTTCGCATATGATTCTTGAGCGCATGGAGAAGCTGCATAATGCTGATGCTGAGAATGAAATGGAAAAACTCGAAAATGAGGTTTTTACATTGCTTAAACAGCAAATGCGGCCTGAATTCTTGAATCGTATAGATGAGTTGATTATGTTTAAACCGCTCACCAGAAACGAGGTGGAGGGAATTGTAAAACTACAACTGGGCCTACTTACCAGAAACCTTAGCAAACAAGGAGTTGAGATTGGATTTAGCGAAAAAGCAATTCATTATATCTCGAATATGGGATTTGATCCACAATTTGGGGCGCGCCCAATAAAACGGACCATACAGCGGAAGGTGCTGAATAATTTATCGAAGAAAATTATTGCCGAAGAAGTGAATGCGTCTTCAAAAGTGCTGGTAGATGCAGATGATTCCGGAATAATTTTTAGGAACTAGAGAAAGCTTGAAACACATTCTTCAAGAGAATTATGTATTTCAAATACATTGTGAAGTTGCAAAAGCTTAAATAATTCCATCACCTCGTCACCAATATTGCAAATTTTAAAATGGCCGTGATTATTTGCGGCCGTTTTCATGATGGAAAGAAAAACACCAAACCCTGAACTGTCAATAAAACGAATACCCTCAAGGTTAAGGACGAGCTTGGTTTCAGGAGTATTGAACAAGGATTTTAACTGTTCCTTAACCGGCTCAGTAATTAATGCATTAAAACGGTCAACATTGTCAAATTTTACAACGGTTACATCGGTTGTTTTTTCAACTTTTAACATAATAAATGTTGATTTAAAAGTAAATATCAATATTGTTCGAGACCTCTTCTAATTCATCTACTGCTTCGGCAGTTTCTTCTCTGAATCTTGCAATAAAGGCTGGATATTTTTCAGGTTCAATACCCGCTTTAGCCATATTCTCAAAGCTTTTAAGCTCTGTAGCCAAATCGTTAAGCCCCATAATTGATATGGATGACTTGGCTTTATGTGCAAGCTTTCCGAGTGCTTCATATTGCTGAGTATCATAAAGATGATTCATGTCCTCAACAAATTCTTCAACCTGGGTTTTAAAGATTCCAATCATTTCAACAACTAGTTCTTTGTTGCCGGCTGACATATTTTTCAGGTAAGTTAAGTCGGTTTTCATTTTGTGGTTTAAATCTCCTCGGTTCAAATTTTGAATAAATATAATTTATTTTTTTATTTTAAAACTAAATATAACCCTACAATTACCTTACACGTATTTGTAACAATATGATAAAGTAAGGTGTATAACATAAACATGGATAAAATTATTATTATTCTACATACACAATGATTATTTTTATCCTGTTGCATCGAAGGAATTTGTTACACAATGAGAATTAACCATAATAATTACTTTATGAAACTAAAACAGCTGCTCTTTTTAGTTCTGCTGTTGCCAGTGCTTATGCTATCAGCGCAGGATACAGAAAATACAGAAGATTATCGATTAAACAAGTTGGCAGAGAAACTATATAACGAAGCCGTAAACCGCCTGATGGAGGAAGATTACTACTCTGCTTTATTTTATCTGGATAGTCTTCTAAAAATTAAACCCGATTATGCACTGGCTTATAACGAGAGAGGAAAGGTGTATTTTACTCATGAGCGTTTTTTAGATGCTGAATATGAATTCGAAAAAGCTATTGATTTAGATTCATTGTTTGGCGAAGCTTATTTTAATCTTGCATTTACCTATTTTACCCAGGACACCTCAAAAGTTAGTTCCGAAGACTTTAGTAAAGCAATTGAGTACAATTACATCGAGCCTCACGCATATTATTATCGGGGGTTGATGAAACACATTGAAGGCGATGTAACCGGAGCAGTAGCGGATTATTCCGTTGCCATTGAAATGAACAGTGAATATGCGATAGCCTATCACGACAGGGGTACAGCGAAAAATACCCTGGGTGATTTTCAGGGAGCTATTTATGATTATCGTTTGGCGGTTACTTACAACCCGGAGCTCATCTCAGGATATTTAAACATGGGTGATGCAAAGAAAGAAATTGGCGATTATCAGGGAGCCGAGCGCGACTATACCATTGCTGTAAACCTGGATACTGCAAATTTTAAAGCCCTTAATAACAGAGGTGCAACACGATATACGCTGGGCGATTTAGAAGGCGCTAAGCAAGATTTTTCGAAAGCTTATGCACTAAATCCGGAGTCGGCAGAAATTACCTCAAACATGGGTTCACTTGAGCAAAGCAAAGGTAATTACGATGCAGCCATCGAGTGGTTTACCGAATCATTGGAAATAGATTCAATCTATGCGCCGGCCATTTTAAACATGGGATTAACTTACGAATTACAGGGGAAACTCAACGAGGCCTGTGCCGAATGGAAGTTAGCGGCAGAATTAGGACTGACTGATGCAGAAGAATATTTAAAAGAATGCGAAGAATAAAAACTATGAGTACTATGTTACGAATCTTAGTTACTACCATAATACTATCATTTGTTATTCAGGTAAATGGCCAGCAACCTCCGCTGCGAATAAAGAAGAAGGATTTTAAGAAAACCGAATATGGGTTTAAAGAAGCCTGGTTTTCGGTACGCGATGGAAACCGTTATTATGCGGCGGGTCCGGGATCGTTTCGGGAAGCACGGGAACATTACCTCGAGGCTTATAAATATAACCCGGTAAATGCTGAGCTAAATTATATGATAGGCAAATGTTACTTGTTTACAGATAATAAGTTTGAATCAATTAAATACATCAAAAAAGCTTTTCAGCTTAAGCCGGATGTAAATTTTGATATTCGCCTTCTATTGGGTATGGCCTATCATCAAGTTAACGAATTCGATAATGCTATTGAAGAATACAACCTTTTCCTGAAAGGGCTTTCGCCAAAACTTCTGGAACGGTATAGAGAAAAAGTAAACATGCTCATCAGGCAATGCAAGCATGGTCGTGATATTGTATTGGAACCTAAGCGTGTTGTCATAAATAATTTGGGCGAAGGAGTGAATTCTGTTTATGACGAGTATTCTGTGGCTATGGATGCTGACGAAACCGAAATGTATTTCACTTCGCGCAGGCAACTTACAGAAAAGAGCAAACGAAGTGTCATTGATGATAAATTTTACGAAGATATTTATCATTCTACCCTTAATAATGGAAAATGGACCATGGCCGAACGGATTAGTTCCAAACTAATCGGTAAAAAGAATAATACCCATATGGCTGTTGTGGGCTTATCACCCGATAAAACAAAACTGTATATTTATAAAGGTGGAGAAAACAACGGCGATATTTATGTCAGTGAATATAAGGCTGAAAAATTAAAATGGACGACTCCCAAACCCATTAAAAAGTTCAATTCCCGACACCGTGAAACCTCCATTTGTATTTCATCCGACGAAAGCAGATTGTATTTTATTTCTTCTAACGAGAAAGATTCCTATGGTGGAACCGATTTTTATTTCAGCGAGAAAAACCTGAAGGGAAAATGGAATAAACCCCAAAACATCGGCAATACCATTAATACCTTCTACGATGAGGTGGGCGTTAGTTTATCGGATAATGACAGCGTTTTATTCTTTTCATCAATGGGGCATAACTCCATTGGCGGATTTGATGTTTTCCGGTCCGAATTGCAAGATGTAAACCTGTGGTCAAAACCTGAAAATCTTGGCTACCCTGTAAATACGCCAAGCGATGATGTTTTTTATTTTGAGACCGAAGCAGACAAGATCGCTTACTATTCCAGTAACCGTGAATCGGGAATTGGTGGTTTAGACATCTATAAATTAATCTACCTGGGCTCTGAGAAACAAATGGCCATGGGAACGTTTCGTTCTCCATTTTCCGGGCTGGCTCCTGCCAGTATTTATTTTTCTCCTAGTGCTTTACTCGATATTGATACACGACTTACAATGCGTGGATTCCTGACCGATTCAGAAAACAAAGACCCCATTGTTGGTAAGGTTGAATTAATTGATCAGGAATCGGACGAGATAGTAGCCATCGCCATCTCCGACTCAACCGGTAATTATGAGATCAAGGTGCCTCAGGCAAAGCAATATGGTATTGATATTAATGCCAAAGGGTATTTAATGTATCTTGATGTGATTGATCTTAGCCAGGAATCCTATGAAGAAGTGGTTATCCGAAACTTCGAACTCGACAGGGTGGAAATTGGTGCTAAAATGATTCTAAAGAATATCTATTTCGAAACCGGCAAATCAGAATTGAAGGAAGAATCGTACCAAACCTTAAATTCAGTTGTTAAGTTGATGCAAAACAATCCAACCCTCGTGCTTGAAATCTCCGGACATACCGATAATGTGGGTTCGAAGCGATACAATGAAAACCTCTCACGTGCCAGGGCAAAAGCCTGTGTCGATTACTTAATTGGTCAGGGAATTACTGAAAACCGACTACAATTTAAAGGATATGGCTTCCAGTTCTCCATATTCCCCAACGACAATGCCGAAAACAGAGCGAAAAACCGAAGGGTAGCATTCAAGATTATTAGCAAGTAAGAAACGAATTAACGCATTAAGGGGCCTGATAAGGATTTTGCTTATCGGGCTTTTTTCTTCTAAAAATACTATTTGGAATTAATATCAATTAATGGTCCGGGTAACATCCAATGACCTTTTTCGTAAAGGGTAATATCAATGTTTTTTTACAAACTAAATACTAGAAGATGAGAAAGATTTTCATGGCATTCGTGGCCTTAAGTGCTATTCTGTTTACTCAATGTAGTAAAGAAGATGAAAATACTAGCGGGGGTTACGATTTTATGGATCAGACTGCTCAGGGAATGATTGAAGGGAATACCTGGACCCTAAAATCAGGAAGTGCAACCATGTCGAACTGGGATGATGGTCAGTTTTCAATAAACCTGTTTGAAATTGAATCTGATTTTCCATGCATTGATTTCCTTGGTGGGGATCAGGTTTTTTTTAGTATCGATACCGTAGTAGGTATCTATCAACTTAATTTTGATCTCAGTGGTGGAACCGGTCAAACGGTTACAATTTTCCAGGAATCAACTGTAATGAATAATATTGCTACTGATGGAGCTGTGGAAATAACCGAAATAGACAGAGTAAATGGAGTGATAAAGGGAAAGATTGATGCTCGTTTTGATTCTGAAAATTACATCAACGGGAACTTTGAGGTAGCGTTTTGTGATATTTTGTCTGAAAACTATGAGTTTAAAAATCAGGATGCTCAGGGAAAGATTGGTGGTACAAGCTGGACCTATGCAAAAGGTGTAGCAGAAGATTCCTATTTTTCTCCCGGAGAAATCGAGATTACTTTAACTACTGAAAACGCTGTAGATTTATGTCTGTCATGGTTCGATGGGGATAAAATAACTTTTGAGGTACCTAAGCAGACAGGTGTATATCAATTACGTGATTACTGGTCAGGCGATGACGAGAATTACAGCGTATCCATTTACAGTTCATCAGAATCAAGTACCGATGTGGCAACCTGGGGTGCAATAGAAATCATCGAAGTTGATGAGTTGGGTGGCACCATTAGCGGGCGAATTGATGCTACTGGAGGTAGTGACAATTTTATTAACGGTTATTTTGAAGTGGCGATCTGCGAGTAATAAAATAGAAACATATATAATAAAAAGCCGGCAAGTTATTATACTTAGCCGGTTTTTTATTTCTTATAAGATTTGTTGATTAAAAAAAGAATCCTATTTTGCATGCTGTATTCAATAAGTCAAGTAAATCTGTTTTAATAAATCTAGTAATTAATAGCATTTGCTGTTAAGTTAATTTAAATTTCGCACATATGAGGCTAATTTTTTTTTCATTCCGAAATCTGTCATTCATACTTTTTCTTAGTTTTCTATTAGTTTATTCAGAAAGACCAGTATTTGCACAAAATTATTTCAATTATAATCCTGGTGTAAAAAAGACTTTTAACAGTGTTCTAACGCTGGATACTATAAGCAGATTCATTTCAGAGGCTCAGGTTTCTGA
>DNTK01000589.1 GCA_003508755.1 Bacteroidales bacterium
TACAATTTTCTCAGCAATATCTTTAAAAGTATTTACCTCGTCTTCATTTTTATTCAACCGGGTACGTTCCACAATACCGATCATTGCATCCGGATGATTCTCCCGAACCCATTCGATAGCTTTTATGGTGTAGTTCAATGTCCACTGCGCCATAAGGTTGGTATACCAGTTATTGTTGACATTGTTCTCGTATTCATTTGGTCCGGTTACACCCAGCATTACATAGCCTTTTCTTCTTTCCGACCAGTGCACTCGCTGACGCCAGAATCGAGAGATACCAATGAGCACTTCAAGGCCAAACTCGGCCAGATAGTCTTTATCGCCTGTATTATTGATATAATTGTGGATGGCATGGGCAATGGCGCCATTCCGGTGAATTTCCTCAAATGTGATTTCCCATTCATTATGGCACTCTTCCCCATTGATGGTCACCATTGGGTAGAGCGCTGCGCCATTTTTAAATCCAAGTTTTTCAGCATTCTCAATAGCTTTTTGCAGATGTTTATATCGATAAACCAGCAGCTGACGTGCTACCTGTGGAGGAGCTGTTTTTAAGTAGAAAGGCAGGCAATAGGCCTCCGTATCCCAATAAGTTACTCCACCATATTTTTCTCCTGTAAAACCTTTAGGCCCGATATTTAATCTTTCGTCTTCACCGGTGTAGGTTTGGTTCATATGAAATATATTGAACCTGATGGCCTGTTGTGCGGCTACATCTCCTTCAATAGTAATATCACTTTCTTCCCATTTATGCGCCCAGGCGTCCGTATGCTCTTTTAGTGTTTTTTCAAATCCTTTATCGTGAAATTTATACACAGCCGATCGGCATACATCTTCCAGCGATTTAATATCATAATACAGGGAAATGGCATTTGAGATGAATTTTTCAATGGCTACTTCCTGACCTTCTTCAACTTCTACACTCACTTTATTGGCCACGTATTTTTCGCGATCGATTACTTCGCGGCCTGCATTTAATTTTTGGCCATTCTTTTTAATATTAAAAGTCATACCACTACACACCTGAAAACCAGTCTTTTTAGTTTCTCCGGTGATAAAAGCTTCTCCACCCGTTACTTTCCTCTGAACTTCTAACCAGAACTTCTCGTCGTAATTCGAATCTTCATTCTTAACATCGAGGTCAAGATAGGGGGTCAAAGATATTATACCGGAAAAATTCAAAGCTTTTACGCGGTATTCAATTGCCCCGCAGTCCGTATCTACGATCGATAAAAACCTTTTGGTATTTACTTCCACCTTTTTGTTAGACTGGAGTGTGGCAGTAAATGACCTTTCAAGGTAACCTTCTTTCATGTGCAGTACTCGCCTGAAATTCTCGATCTTAGCTTTTGCCAGATCGAGCATCTCCTCATCTATCTCAACATCTATTCCCGTCCAGTTAGCAGCATTAAGCACTTTAGCAAAGTATTCCGGGTAGCCATTCTTCCACCAGCCCACGCGGGTTTTATCTGGGTAATAAACCCCGGCAATATAGCTTCCCAGTAGTGAATCACCTGAGTACCTTTCTTCAAAGTTGGCCCTTTGGCCCATTTTTCCATTTCCAAGTGAGAATATGCTTTCTGAGATTCTATTGTTTTTTGGGTCGAACCCTTCTTCAATCACATTCCACTCATGATGTTTGATATAATCTTTCATCTTTACAATCCTTTAAATTTCTAATAATTCAATGACCTTTTTTGGCCATATACCCCCAATATTTATAAAGCTGTATTCAGCTGTTGTAAGTCAATTAAATGAAAATCCTGGAATCCCGGGATTACGATATCAGCTTTTCCCAGTATTTCGGGATCACCAACGCCCACGCATTTCATTTTACCACTTTTAGCAGCTTCAACGCCTGCTTCTGCATCTTCAAACACTACGCATTCTTCGGGCATTAAACCGATTTCATGTGCACCTTTTAAAAATACTTCGGGATCTGGTTTGGCCTTTTCTACTTTTGTGCCATCAACAATGGCATCAAATGTATCCTTAAGTCCGATTTGCTCCAGTATCGTCACAGCATTTTTACTGGCAGATCCCAATGCGATTTTCATGCCTTCATTCTTCAGTTCGGCAAAAAAGTCCTGTACTCCGGGAAGTATTTCATCAGGTTCCATTTTCAAAATATACTCTCGATACCAGTCGTTTTTCTTTGTTGCCATCACTTCTTTTTCTTCCTGGCCCATTGTCATACCACCGATTTCGAGCAGTATATCTAATGACCTCATCCGGCTTACCCCTTTAAGGCGCTCGTTGTCTTGTTCGGTAAAATCAAATCCCATTTCTTTTGCCAGCCTTTTCCAGGCCAGGTAATGGTATTTTGCCGTATCAACCACTACGCCGTCTAAATCAAATATGCAACCTCGGATCATTTGCAATATCTTTTTTGATCAATATTCTATTCAATTTGAAAATAATTATGATCCTATTCCGGAGGAACAGTTTCACCTTCTACCATCGCTTCTTTTATGCTCACTTTATCACCTTCATCTTTTACAAAAAACACCATTAATCCGCCCAGAGACATGATTACACCAGCCATTACGAGGATATATATACCTTCTCCTCCGAAAAACGTACGTAGAATTGGTCCGCCAAAAACGCCACTTAGAATT
Organism: Bacteroidales bacterium; assembly: GCA_003508755.1. Lineage (GTDB taxonomy): Bacteria > Bacteroidota > Bacteroidia > Bacteroidales > UBA10428 > UBA10428. The sequence continues at coordinate 2,619 of DNTK01000589.1, forward strand.
TGCGGTACAACCACAGTTAAGTTGAACAGTCCCATGTAAATACCCATCCTTTTAGCCGGTAAGGATCCGGAAAGAATGGCATATGGCATAGCCAGGATACCCGCCCAGGCGACACCGATACCAATCATGGAAATGAGAAGGTAATAGTGGTTGTTGAAAAATAATGTGGAGATATAACCAAAACCACCAAGGAACAGGGCTCCGGCATATACTGTTTTGCGATTAGTTAATTTTATCAATTTAGGCATGATGACAGAGAACAAAGCTGCTACCAGACTGTACACCGCAAAACAAACACCTACCCAGTTTCCTGCCTCGTCGAATGCCCGACGGATGGTCATATCTGTTTCGGTTTCGGCATTAAAATCAAGCGGTACACCGAAATAATGCTGAGAAATAGCTGTTGTGGAATACACCCATAGCAAGAATAATGGAAACCATGAAAACAACTGCACAATAGATAGTTGCTGCATGGTTTTAGGCATATTGAAAAGCAACTTGAAAAAGTTTTCATTCTTGCTTTTATCTTCTTCTGTGATGTCGTTGTATGCTTCAAATTCTTT
>DNTK01000110.1 GCA_003508755.1 Bacteroidales bacterium
TCTCCAAATTAGTTAAGCTTAGCTAACTGATCTTTCAAAGCTTTTATCTTTATTTCGGCATCGGCCTGTTTTTGTTTTTCTTTATTAACAACTGCTTCGGGTGCACCACTGACAAATCGCTCATTGCTGAGTTTCTTCATTACTGAATTCAGAAATCCTTCCTGGTATTTAATTTCTTCCCCGAGCCTTTTTTTCTCAGCATCCACATCAATTAAATCCCCAATTGGAACTGCATATTCAGTTGTTTTAACCATAAAATTTGTGGTACCTTCTTCAGCTCTCTTTACAAACTCTTCCGCTGCAATATTGGCTAATTTATTAATAACCGGAATAAAATCTTTTCGATAAGAATCTGCCCCTGTTACTATTTGAAGATCAAGTGAATCTTTATTTGGTATGTTTTTACTCTGTCGGATGTTTCGAACGGCAGTAATAATTTCCTTGGCTTCTTCAAAAAGTTCTAATAGCTTCTCATCCACCTTACCTGGTTCAGGCATATTAGCCACCATGATGCTATCGCCCGGCTTTCTGTCTTCGATTAATTGATACACCTCTTCGGAAATGAAGGGCATAAATGGATGTAGAATGCGAACTACTTTATCGAAATATTTTATGGTAACCTCGTAGGTTGCTTTATCAATTGGCTTTTGGTAATCGGGCTTTACAGCCTCGAGGTACCAGCCGGAGAAATCATCACGCACCATGGTATACACAAGCATCAGTGCATCGCTAATTCTGAATTTGGAAAAATGATCCTCCAAAATTTCCAGGGTCTTATTAAGTTTTTGTTCAAACCATAGAATAGCAGCTTTTGAAGCTTCTGATTGTGATGCATTATCATCGACTTCCCAACCTTTTACCAACCGGAATGCATTCCATATTTTATTACTAAAATTGCGGCCTTGTTCGGTTAGGCTTTCATCAAAGAGAATGTCGTTGCCGGCGGGCGAGCCAAGCAACATACCAACACGTACGCCATCGGCTCCGTATTGTTCAATCAGATCGAGTGGGTCGGGAGAATTACCCAGAGATTTTGACATTTTCCTGCGCAGTTTATCCCTCACCATTCCTGTAAAGTAAACATTTTTGAATGGTTTGTCACCTTTAAACTCATAACCGGCCATAATCATCCGAGCTACCCAGAAGAAAATAATATCCGGGGCAGTCACAAGATCACTGGTAGGATAATAATAATTCTGCTCCTCTGCGGGAAATACGGAAAAGGGCCATAGCCAGGATGATGCCCATGTATCCAATACGTCTTCGTCTTGTTTTAAATTATTTAAAGTAAGCGTATTGTTACCTGTTTTTTCTTTTGCAAGTTCTAACGCTTTTTCTTCCGTCTCAGCAACAACATACGAACCATCCTCAAGGTAATAAACCGGTATACGATGCCCCCACCATAACTGTCTGCTAATGCACCAGTCTTTTATATTTTCCATCCAATGCCTGTAAAGGTTTTTGAACTTGGGAGGGTGAAATTTAATGGTATCGTTCTGTACATTCTCTAATGCTGGTTTTGCCAAATCTTCCATTTTTAGAAACCACTGAGCTGAAAGCTTTGGTTCAATCACAACATCGGTACGTTCGGAATACCCGACCTTATTTACATAATCGTCGGCACGAACAAAATTGCCAGCTTCCTCCAATGCCGGAACAATTTTCTTCCGTGCTTCAAACCGATCAACACCAATAAGGTATTGCGCATTTTCGTTTAGGGTGCCATCGTCGTTAAAAATATCAACCGATTCGAGGTTATGACGCATTCCTATTTCGTAATCGTTGATATCGTGGGCGGGAGTTATCTTTAAGCACCCTGTGCCAAATTCCATATCCACATACTCATCTTCGATAATGGGTACAGAACGATTTACCAGGGGAACCAATACACGTTTCCCTTTCAGATGGGTAAACCTATCATCGTTTGGGTTGATGCAAACTGCTGTATCACCCAGGATGGTTTCAGGTCTGGTTGTAGCAATAATTACATAGTTATCGGACTCACCTTCAACCTGGTATCGTAAATAGTATAATTTTGATTGTTCTTCTTTATAAATTACTTCTTCATCGGAAACGGCGGTCTTTGCAGCCGGATCCCAGTTTACCATGCGCACACCCCGGTAAATTAATCCTCTATGATACAGGTTCACAAACGAATCGATAACAGCCTTGCTGCGCGCTTCGTCCATGGTAAAAGCAGTACGATCCCAATCGCAACTTGCTCCCAACTTCTTAAGTTGTTCAAGAATAATCCCTCCATGCTTTTCTTTCCATTCCCAGGCGTGTTTTAAAAACTCATCGCGGGTGAGCTGATTTTTATCGATCCCCTCTGCTTTAAGTTTTGCTACAACCTTTGCTTCCGTGGCAATAGAGGCGTGATCAGTACCAGGCACCCAGCAAGCATTCTTACCCATCATGCGAGCACGACGCACTAAAATATCCTGAATGGTATTATTGAGCATATGTCCCATATGCAGCACGCCGGTAACATTTGGAGGGGGTATAACTACCGTATAGGGCTCCTTTCCATTGGGTTCCGACTTAAAAAGTCCATTGTTTAACCAATGCATATACCATTTATCTTCTACCACTCTGGGATTATATTTGCTAGGAATTTCCATGTTTGAATTATTTCTATCGAACAAAAAGTTAAAATTTTCAATATTTTCCAGTACTTTTTCTGAAAAATTGCGTAAAAATAACAATAAATTAGCAGCATGTTTCAGTTGGCATTAATTTTGAATGATTTTAATTACTGCTCAAGCACATAAGAAATTAATGTGGATATTTTTACAAAAATCTGAAGCATTGAGATACTTATTTAACTATTATAATTAATTTTGCAATGAAAACTATAAATACCATGAAGAAGCTGATTATTCTAAGTTTACTTTCTGTTTTAACATTTACGGTTGGTTGCTCACAAACCAGCCAGGCCGAAACAACTGTTGATATTGATGCCCAGGGTCCAATTATCAAGTTTGAAACAAATTCACACGATTACGGAACCATCGAACAAAATGGGAATGGCACATACGATTTTAAGTTTACCAATGAAGGAACTGAGCCGTTGGTATTAACCAATGTACGGAGCACATGTGGCTGTACGGTACCACAATGGCCACGAACACCTATTGCTCCTGGTGAATCGGAAATTATTAAAGTAAAATACAATACATCAAGGGTTGGATCTTTTGCCAAATCAGTATACGTCACTTCAAACGGTTCAACACAGCCGGTAATTCTTAAAATTCGGGGCAAAGTAGAACCTAAAGCATCCACAGCGGCAAAATAATCTGAAAAATTTTGCAGCTAGAAAAGACTCACAAGTTAGACCGGCTTGTGAGTTTTTTTTTATATATTACATGCAAATACCTCTATAAACTATGCCACACATTTCTAAACGCGGATCATTGATGCCCAGTTCCCCTATCAGGAAATTGGTGCCCTTTGCCGAAAAGGCAGAAAAAAATGGTAAAAATGTAATTAAACTGAATATTGGACAACCTGATATTCCTACTTCTGAAAAAGCACTTGAAGCAATCAGAAATATGGATGTACGGGTTATCGAATATGCACACAGCGCGGGTATAGAATCCCTTCGCAGGAAAATGGTAAGGTATTACAAAAGTGTTAATATTGATGTAAGTTTTGAAGATATTTTAATTACTACCGGCGGTTCAGAAGCCATCACCTTATCCTTACTCACGTGCTTTAATGCAGATGATGAAATATTGGTACCCGAACCTTTTTATGCAAACTATTACAGCTTTGCCACTTCTGCCGATGTTAAGGTTGTGCCAATTACCTCCACGATAGAAGAAGGATTCCGTCTGCCTCCCATCAGCGAATTTGAAAAGCAAATTACCAACAAAACCAGGGGGATAATAATTTGTAATCCTAATAATCCAACGGGATATGTCTACAGTCGCGAAGAGATGGAGCAAATACGCGAACTGGTGCTTAAATATGATCTGTTTTTACTGGCAGATGAAGTATATCGCGAATTTGTATACGATGGCGAACAATATACTTCTGCCATGCACCTGAAAGGCTTGGAGAAACATACCATTCTTATCGATTCCCTATCGAAAAGATATTCCGCCACGGGTTTGCGTACAGGGGCTTTGGTGACCAAAAATAAAGAATTGCATGACACAGCGCTTAAATTTTGCCAGGCAAGATTAAGTGCCCCTTACATTGGACAAATTGCCGGCGAGGCAGCTCTCGACTCTTCTGAAGAATACATGAAAGGAATGTTTAACGAATACCTTTCGCGTCGCGATTTTGTGGTAAAAGCTTTAAATGAAATGCCGGGTGTTTTCACTCCAAAACCAAAGGGCGCCTTTTATGTCATGGTAAAACTACCTGTCGACGATGCTGAGAAATTTGCTATCTGGATGCTCGATGAATTTGACCATAAAGGCAATACCTTGATGGTAGCAC
>DNTK01000109.1 GCA_003508755.1 Bacteroidales bacterium
TAATAATGTGCTGCTATTTTCTTGGTTTTGACTTCATCCAATGATTCCGGGATCGAATATCCCTCTTTTTCGAGTGCTTTAATAATAGATTTATCCATGCTTGTCAAATTACCGTGTCGTATTTCCGTGTGAATTGCCAGAAATTAATTAATTTTAATAAAGGTAATACATCAAAGGTAATATCTAAGTTTCACCTGAACCAAAAAACAACAGAATTGAGAATTTTAATTGTAGCCGAGTCGCCCAGAGAAGTAACAAAACTTGTTGATGAATTAACATTTGTTCATCAGATTGAGCCTCATTTTAAGAGCTACAGCCTGTATAACCTACATGTGGATATATTGATTACCGGATTGGGAAGTGCTTTTATGACCTATCACCTTACCCGAGCACTAAACATGATAAATTATGATTTAGCAATTAATATTGGCCTGGCAGGCAGTTTTGATCACTTTCTCGAACAAGGATTTGTAGTAAATGTTATTGAAGAGCAATTTGCCGATTTAGGTGTCATCCACAAGAATAATTTGTATACCCTTACCGAAGAAGAGTTGATGAACGAAGATACTTTTCCGTTTACATCGGGTAAATTGCATAGCCTTGGTAATTTTGAATTAGACGAAATTGAAGCATTAATTCCCGTAAAAGGCATTACACTGAATACCCTTCACAGTGATCCTAAGTGGCTGGCCAAAATACGTGATAAATTCGACCCCGAAGTAGAAACCATGACAGGTGCAGCCTTTTTCTATGTGTGCCTGTACGAAAAAATCCCCTTCCTGCAGATTAGGGCCATTAGTCATTTCGTCGAAATTAGACGCATCGAAAGCTGGAATATCCCAAATGCCATTGAGAGCCTTACAGGAACTACCATAAGCATCTTAAATGAGCTTAAAATTGACTAAGGCTAATGGTACTCTTTAACAAGATTTTCAGTTTTAATTTGAGCGAATTCAATAAAATCATGTAGGTTTGTGCTGCAAAAATTGAAAAAAAAGAAACTATAATTCGAATACTATGATAGTTGTTACCGGAGCTGCAGGATTTATTGGCAGCAACCTTGTCACAAAACTAAACCAGGAAGGACTAACCAACCTTTTACTCGTTGACGACTTTACACATGCTGACAAAAATAAAAACCTTGAAAAGAAACAGTTCACCGAAAAAACAGACCGTGAAGATTTTATAGAATGGTTTCGCTACAATGCCGATAAGGTTGAATTCATCTTTCATATTGGAGCACGCACTGATACCACTGAATTCGATTCTAAAGTTTTTGATAAATTGAATGTGAATTACTCCAAAGCTTTATGGAACATTTGCGCCGATAATAGCATCCCTTACTTATATGCATCCTCGGCCGCTACCTATGGCATGGGAGAGCTGGGATATAACGATGATCACGATGTAATTGAAAGCCTAAAACCTCTGAATCCTTATGGCGAATCGAAGAACGAGTTTGATAAATGGGTGTTAAAACAAGAAAAGAAACCTCCGTTCTGGGCAGGATTCAAATTCTTTAATGTCTACGGCCCCAACGAATACCACAAGGGACGTATGGCGAGTGTTATATTTCATGCATTCAATCAGATCCAGGAAAAAGGCAGTATGAAACTGTTTCGCTCTCATAATCCTGATTACAAGAACGGTGAACAAAAGCGTGATTTTATTTTCGTGAAGGACCTCATTGAGGTTTTATTTTACTTTTATAAAAACCAATATAATTCAGGTATTTATAACCTCGGAACCGGAAATGCAAGAACATTCCTCGACCTGGTAAAGGCAACATTTATTGCAATGGGTGTGGAGGAAAATATTGGTTTTATCGATACTCCCGAAGATATCCGTGATAAATACCAGTATTTTACAGAAGCACGCATGACAAAACTTAGAGAAGCCGGATACAGTCAACCGTTTTGCAGCCTTGAAGAAGGCATTACTGATTATGTGCAAAACTACCTGGTAAAACATTTATACAACTAACCTGCTATTGTTATTTATGTAATCACTTAATCGGAATCCACTCATAATAAAGCTTGTAGAAGCTATTCACAGTTCCAATTGAAAAATAGCTTTATATTTTGTAATATTGTGATAGCTTAATTTACTTATATCCAATGGAAAAGGCTTATTTATTTCTACAAAAGCTAATAGCCCTTGGTCTTAATGTATTGATTTTCTTCGCAGTTGATGCATATATACCATTCTATTACAGCATTCCGGTATTGCTGATTGTCTTCGCACTCATCATCTCGCGCATAAGCAATACTTCGCCCAAAGAGTTATACAATTTTCACCGCAGTGAGAAATATTTTGCAAAAGGCGGACTCAGGGATCTTATTCGAATACCTGTTGGCTTATTTGCCTTTATTCATGATATCGTTGTTTGGGCATTGTGGGGTGTATATCAGATTCTGATCATATTTACCGAAATCATTTATTTCATTAAGGTTGTACTTTATTGGATAATACATGCATTTATCTGGTTTCTAAAATTACTGGTGCCCTTCTGGAGGTTGGTATATCACCTGTTACTTTTTTACTTGATTAAATGGCCCTGGTGGATTTACCGTTATGCATTTAACGCCATCAAGAAAACCTATAACTGGAATATACTCAAGGTCTCTTTTATAGGTGCCTTTTTTGCCCTGTTTATATTCCAACTGTTTTACACCTTTGCCATTTCATGGGATATTATCGGGTTTAACCTCATTGGAATAATTCTCGCATTGCTCCCTGTTACCTGGGTGTTTGGTGAGATCGCTTCTATTCGTGGACAAAAACTTCTCTATGTTCCCTTCAGCGAGGTTCGCTTTAAATTCAGAAACGGGTTGGAATCGGTGCGTGGCATATTATTCTTCATGGCTGTTTTTGTAGTACTCTTCCTGGCAGAAGCCGGACTTTCTGCCTTAGGATGGTTTGGTAATGCTGGAGTTATATTGTTAGGAATTGCCATAAATATAAACTTCGTTTTTAACCTGGTTTTAATTATCCTGGCCTTTCTGATTGTTTATGGTTCGATTATTTTACCGAGTTTCAGACTGTATAACGAGTTCAATGAAACATCCTTTCCGAACGTATACAACCTTCTTAAGCACGCGGTAAAACGAAGCCTGCAATACTTTCTTGGGTTTATTCCGGCATTCTTTTTCGGAGCCATAGCAATTGTGCCCAGTACAGTTTTTGTCGCTTTAGCATTATGGATTACCATGCAGGTTAAGGAATACATCACTATTGTTAAAATAGAAAAACTGGTTACCGAACAAGCATATGCCACTAACCAGATCGAGGATTACAAAATTGGGAAAGAGATTGATCGTTTGGAATATGTTGCCGCTTTTCCAAAGCAGTTTTTCCAGGATATAAACCACCGCACACTGCTAAAAAAGGAGAAAATTGACAAGGAAAAAAGAAGGAACCAGAACGATCAGAACTACGCCAATCAGCAAGAAATTACCAGAAAAGAAATTGCCCGATTGAATGAAATTATAAATACAGAACAAAACAAAGATGTAATTAATCAAACAAGGCTTGAGGAGCACCGGGTAATCCTTCAAAGAACCGAAGAGAAATTTAAACGTTACAAGGCTAATCATAACAACGAACAGGAAATGCTGAGTATTGATATTCAATACCTTGATAAACAGTACAAGAGTTTACCTGTATTAGTCTACCTAAGTGGTTTGTTTGTTGTTATCGCAGGCAGCTTTATTTTTGCTTTTATACTGGCATATTTCGGAAATTACTTTTATCGTACTTATTTGTTCCGAAACGATGGCACACCTGCTCAATGGAGAATTTTTATTGCTGAAGAAAGAGAGTATGACCACAATCAACCCTTATTATCGACTACTCTAAACACTATAATCATCCTTGTTTTGTTATACTTAGCTATTCATTATCAACTAATTAATTACTTATTTAGTTAATACATTCTGATTATTCGAACGATTCCATATTAATCATGGGAAAACTGCTTCAATATTTGAAATTTTTAGTTGTTAAATTGCCACGCTTTAGTTTTATCAAAATCGTTAAAAACCTCAAGGTATTGAACGACCAAAAATGTTCAACCCTAATAGTAAACTGGTATTTATCTTCACACCGGTTGCCACCAATGGCTCCGGTTAAATGGACCCTGAATCAAAACTCTTCTAATATCTGGTAACCTTTCAAAGGGTAGTTCTATTAATAGAGCTGCAGCACGTCAGCAGCACCTGATCTGATTTCGATTGTCTTATTTACTGTATACAGTGTTTGCTTCGCATTTTGTGCCCGAAATACAATCCGATACTTCCCAGGCTGCAATACTACCGTTTCGTTTTTAAGCTTGTTATTGATATTGGTTACCCAAACTTCTTCGGTAGCACTTTTCCGATGGTAAATGCTTCCATACCCCGGTGCCGATTTTATCAGGTTTAAAATTCCTGGTCGGGGTATGGTTACTTTGGTTGTGGCACTTTGATTGATCGCTACATCGTCAATAATTATTTTTGGCAAAACCGGTATCTCAAGCGAATAATTCCCAACCAGGTAAGCTTCTTCCTGATTCACTTCCTGATAATTTAAAGTCTCCATTTTACCCTTTTGCCTGACAATAAACTGCAATCCACGGTATTGCGCACCTCCATCCACCTTCACCAGCAGTTTACCTTGTGGTGCATCTGCAGCAATTACTGTGTGCTTTCCAACATAGACATTAATACTGTCGACAAATACCGGAGGAATGGTATTCACCCGTAAATTATACGTAACTAAGTGATCCAGAACTAAGGTGTCGGGTACTCCCCGGTAATTCATTGTATGAATATAGTTGTACATAATTCTACCGGAGAAGTGATCGGTAAAGGTTAAGTTTACATCCGTCTCCGTTGGTAGTCCGTCTATATCCAGTAAATTTACCTGAGCTGTGGTAGAATTTAATGCCTGAGAGATAACCACTTCCATTACCTCTCCAAATTTCTCTTCGTCGGAAGCATTGTAATAATGACCTATACATTCAAAGGTTTCTCTGAATCCTTCGTCGATACCAATGCCTATTACAAAGGGCTTTAGCACAATACCCTGCTGCTGAAGCGCATAGGAAACTTCGCAGGGATCTCCATCACAAGCTTCGATGCCATCAGTAATTAAAATGATAATATTGCGGCAATCGATACAAGGCTCCGGAAAATCATTGCCTGCAAGTTTTAAAGAATGCGCTATCGGGGTAGTTCCTTTTGGATTCAGGTATCTCAATTCTTGCCTGATACGTGGTGCAT
>DNTK01000253.1 GCA_003508755.1 Bacteroidales bacterium
ATTTACTATTCTTGGAAATGAACTATTATTGCACTAATAATTAGCATTAAATTAAAAATTAGGTAAGCTTTATTTAAATTTAAAAACAGGGCACAACCCATGATAGTATTTTTCGTATTAATCAGAAAGTGATGCCCCTAAAAAATTAAGCCATAGTAAAACAGATTTTATTTAGCTGGATGACAAATCATAAAATTATAGCAATACTTTTCCTTACTATCAATACAATTTGTGGTAATGCACAAGTTAATTTTGCTTTTAGATCGCAATACCAATACTTAAAGGGAAATGAAGCATCCGGTATATCCTCCGGTTGGATGAATTCCAGCTTTGATGATAGTTCGTGGCAAACAGGTATTGCCCCTTTTCGATACGGAGACGGATCAGGTGGTACTGAGCTAACTGACATGCGTTATAATTATTCAGTAGTTTATTTACGAGCATCATTTACAGCTTCGAATGTCCAAAATATTTCTACTTTAAATCTTGAAGTAGATTACGATGATGGTTTTGTACTTTGGATAAACGGAGAGGAAGCAGTACGCAGAAATGCTCCCCAGGTGCTTACAAACACTTCCTTATCTGAAGGATTGCACGAATCAGGGGTACCAGAATCCATTGAATTGGATTTATCGGATTTTACATTATTTGAAGGTGAAAATACAATGGCTGTGCAAGCTTTGAATGTTTCAGTTGGAGAAAGCTCAGATTTTTATTTCGATTGTAGCATAAATGCCCAGCCTTCACTTCCGCAGATTATTGATACTGTTGGACTGGGATTTAGTCATAAAGCAGGATTTTACGATGAGTCTTTTACCCTGACAATTACTTCAGCTGTTCCAGGAACAAACCTGCAATATACCCTAGATGGGAGCAATCCAATAAATTCACCTACAGCTTTATCTTCCGGGTTTCCTGCATCGATACTAATTGATCCTAATAACACAGATAACAGACCTGCCACCCCTGCATTTATTGTGCGCGCCTCTCTGGCAAAACCAGGTTTCACTTCATCTTTTCCCGAAAGCCGAACATTTATATTTATCGAAAAAGTTAAAGAACAAAGCCATCCAGGAGATTCCTGGCCCGTTACAAATATAAATGGTCAGCTAATTGACCTGCATATGGATCCAAGGGTAACTAATGATGCTAGATATATAAACGATATCGAAGATGCTTTATTGGATATCCCCTCTATTTCTGTACAAACCGATAATGCAAATCTTTTCGATGCATATACGGGTATTTATGTAAATGCATGGGGCCATGGCCCTGAATGGGAGAGAGAATGCTCCGTTGAATTAATAAATCCTGATGGCAGTGAAGGCTTTGATGTAAATGCAGGAATAAGAATTCGAGGTGGTTGGAGCAGGCATAATGATTTTCCGAAACATGCCTTTAGATTGTTCTTCAGAAATGAATATGGCGATGCAAAATTAAACTTTCCGCTCTTTGGCGAAGAAGGTGTGAATGAATTCGATAAGGTTGATTTAAGAACTGCTCAGAATTATGCCTGGGCAAATGGCTACTCTTACAGGAATACTTTTGTAAGAGAAATATTTTCACGTGATCTGCAACGTGAAATGAACCAACCATATACACGAAGCAGGTATTATCATCTATATCTTAATGGAATGTACTGGGGGCTGTTTCAAACACAGGAGCGTTCCGAAGCAAGGTATGCTGCCAGCTATTTGGGCGACAACAAAGAGGATTATGATGTGGTGAAAGTCAGTACGGAAAACTGGGAGTACTTTGTGGAAGCCACCGATGGAAATTTAAATGCATGGGAAGAAGTTTATAACAGATGTGAGACAGGATTTACAAATAATGAGCACTATTTCGCATTAGAAGGTAAAAATGAAGAAGGTAACCAGGTCGTTGATTCTGAGGTCCTGGTTGATATTGACAATCTTATTGATTATATGATTACCATTTTTTATACCGGTAATTTCGATGCTCCTACCAGTTCGTTTGGTGGCAATGGCGGTCCTAATAATTTCTATGCCATTTTTAACAGAAACGATAAAACAAAGGGCTTCATTTTTTTTAACCATGATGCGGAGCATACATTAATGGTTGAGCCTGTAAGTCCTGGAGTAGGATTATATGAGGACAGGGTAAACCTGGATATGGATCTTTGGGGTTTTGGAGCATTTCATCCACAATGGCTGCATGAGAAACTAAGCGAGAATGAAGAATACAGGCAGCGTTTTGCCGACAGAGCTGCAAAGTATTTTTCAAATGGAGGAGTCTGCACACAAGGTCCGGCTGTTGAATTATTCCAAAAGAGAGCAGATCAGATATCTGACGCCATTATAGCCGAATCAGCGCGTTGGGGCGACTCAAAAAAGTCAGAGCCTGCAACGAAGCATGATCACTGGTTACCGGAAATAAACTCAGTATTAACAAATTTTTTTCCATACAGGACCGAAATAGTTATTGATCAGTTAATAGAAGCTGGATTGTATACGGCTGTTAAAGCTCCGGTTTTTAGCATAAATGATACGGAGTATAGCAAAGAAAGATACGATCTTAATGCTGCAAGTATTGAGCTGAAAATTGAAAACAGCCATACGTCGGGGACAATTTATTATACTGTAAACGGGGAAGATCCGCGTAAGGTTGGTGGTGATATTTCAGCCTCGGCTCTGGTTGAAGAAGATGATATTATTCTGAATATTGATGCCTCGGCGGTAATAAAAGCACGTGTTAGATTCAATGGAAATTGGGGTCCTATAAAACAATTATTGATCTCTAGCAATAATGATGATTTCTCAAAACTTAAAGTTACTGAATTGCATTATCACCCTATGGATAATATTGAAGGCAGTGATACCATATCGGGTAAATCATATGAGTTTATAGAGTTTAAGAATACTGGTAATACAGCACTTAATCTCTCAGGATTAACACTGGATTCTGCCGTTTATTTTCAATTTCCCGATGGAGAAATTTTAGCTCCCGGACAGTTTTATGTAATTGCCACAAAGCCAAAGTTTTTTTATGATAAGTATGGGTTAATTGCCTCAGGTAATTGTGAAAAATTCTTTAGCAATTCGGGTGAACACGTGCTGCTAACTGATGGAAACGGAGAAGAAATTCTGTCGTTTACCTATGATGATAAAAATCCCTGGCCCGTATCGGCCGATGGAGAAGGATATAGCCTTATCTCTAAGGAATTGAATCCCACCGGTGACCCAAATGATTTTAATTACTGGTTTCGTTCTTCGAAAATCGATGGTTCACCATTTGCTGACGATCATGAAAACAAGGCTAATACACCAATTGTTACTCCGGAACTGACAGGCGTTGAAGTATATCCGAATCCAACGACTCGATTCCTGAATATAGAGCTAAGTGAAAACAGAGGCAAAGGAATGATTTCGTTCGATTTGTATTCATTAAATGGAAATCTTATAGC
>DNTK01000354.1 GCA_003508755.1 Bacteroidales bacterium
GTCTTATACGATATAAAAATAAAAGGTTACAAATTCGAACTTGCAATAATTCAGAGACATTATATTTGAGCTTAGTTCAGCGAAGATAGATTGAGTTGTTCACTGACTCTCTCTGATGTTATATAATTTAACACCGCATCCAGCAAAACTCCTGGTCCACCTTTCTGACGCACATCGGCAACAGGCAGGCCATTATAGCCCATCATATTTTGAATTGTATTGATGTTTTCTTCCCCAATGGTGGCTATTCCAACGGTATTGTATTCTGGTCCACAGGGTAACGAGAGTAATTTCAGTGCTTCGATGTATCTGGTCAGGGAATGCATTTTATACAGTTCTGCTTTTTCCTCAAATCCTTTATGGTATTTTCTGTTTTCGTCGTGTACTACTATGAGGCAATCGGGATTAGCTCCATGCAGCAAGGCCAGTGAAACAGCTGAATTTGCGGGATGGAAGATATCAGACTGCCCCTCTACGAAAATTAGCTCATAGCCCTTTTCATCTAGTTGACAAATCTGCTGAGAGACAATCCCATTAGAAAATTCAACAATGGTTGAGTCTACAACAATTCCTGCTTCACCCAACATAAGACCAGTTTGACCTGTGGCGTACATCGTAGCATTTATCCCCCTCCTACGAGCTTCGTGGGTAAGTTCGAAAGCTGCTGTTCGCTTACCTAACCCACAATCGGTACCTGTTACAAAAACAACTTTTGCATTGCGATGCATGATAGCAGGGTTCGGATATGCTTGTAAATGCGATACATCGCGTAAGTCAAATACCCGGCAATTATAGGATTCAGCCATATTGGCGATTTTAGTTGTGCTTTTAATGAAATTAAATGATGTATTTATTAGATCCATACCATGGATAAGCGCAATGCGCACATCATTAATAACTGCAGTTTCAGGATTACTAAGAAATATTAGCACCTTTGCCTCATGGTGTTTAACAGCTTTTTCAACACTTGCATAAATCGGTACCGACCTGGTGACACCAGGACAGATCTGTGTAGTATCCTTACCTGCAGCATTATTGTCAATTATGGCGACTACATTGAAAACATCACCATGCATCATTAATCCATTGGCCGATTTGCCCCTTACTGTTCCCATTAAGTTTGTGGCATACAATACGGCGTTTGTTTTTTTCTTGTAAATATTCCTAAAGGCATTTGAAATATTGAGGGTTTGGAATTGGTTCATAATTTGAATTTATGTAAGAGATAATAAGTTTTTCTTTCACTTTCTGTTTTCCCAGAAAGGCAATCTATTATCGTATAGTTGTTCTTGTTGATATAATTGTCGAATAATATCCTGGTATTATCGCGCCATTTTCTGGCAAGAGTGTGATTGGTTTTTTTTATATCCAAATAATCACCTGGGATTTCAATAAGGATTGTTTGAGCGTCGATACCGAGGCTACCTACTATAGGGTATTGATTAACCGCTTCCTTATATGTTTTTTTTGGTAAGTATGCTGAGTTGCTAAATGCCTTAGTGTCGTCAAGACTCCAGGTAAAAAGTACCTTATCAACTACAATAACTTCATCGGTGTTGAGTTTGTATGGTTCATTGATATAAGTGTCAGCAGTTACACCTAAGTATGCATAAAGTTTACCCAGATTTGCTTCAAGGGGATCATATATTCCATACATTATTACATAACCTTTCGATACAGCAATATCTTTTACCTTTTTCGCTAAATGATAGCCATACATTTTATTTTGATATTCAGGTAAAATGCCGATGAAAAGGCAATACAAAGAATTCGGCAATCGGTCGTTCTGTAAAACGGTTAAGCCTATTAGTTCAGATTTATTATCCTCGTCAAGGAAACAACCAACCACTAAACCCAGCGGATGTTGTTTTCGCATGAGTAGACTAAAATACGACTCCGGAAAAATATCCACGTCAGAAAGTCCAAAAACCTTTTTCTGCATGGCTATGCATTCAGGAATATATAACGAATCCGTTATTTCCTTATACGTTACCGACATAAATCAATTAATTTATGTATTGTGCAACAATAAAATAAAATGTAATTGCGTGACTTGGTTTATAACAGCAAAAGCAAGCGCAAGTATACGTAATATTTATACTATCTGTTCGAACTATTTGATAAAAGTGAATATTTCTTCTACAAAACGAAATTATAACTAGCTCGAACTAAAAAATGTCTACCTGGTTGTTTTGGTTGATACATAAAGGTGTCATCCTGATAATAATAGGTGGAATTTAGAAGGTTGTAGCCTTGAATAGAAATGTCAAGTTCTTTAATAAGGTTAGTAAACATAACGGTTGAATTAAGCATATAGAAATCGCCTACCTTGTTCTGTGAAATAAATGTGCTTCTATTTGATGCATAGTCAACCGGGAATTTTTCGAATGCTCCTGTATAGCGTAATAATAAACTCCAATTAATAAATCTTAGGAATCGGGTATTCACTCCAAGATTTACAATATGACTTGCGACATTGGGTTGCCGATAGGTAATTGTTCCGGATTCAAGTTTTCGTGAATCTTCTGATTGATTATAGCTGTAATTTGCAAAAGTATATATTGAATTATTTATAAAATACTTGGTCTCAAGTTCCAAGCCATAGGAATTATTACTGCCTTTGTTGTAATATGATTTAACAGTTGAGTTGGCAGCGGTATCGAGCTGAAGAATCAGGTTATCGAGATGATTATAATAAAAAGATAGTTCAGTAAAGAGTTTCTCAAACTGCAAGCTTATTGCTGCTTCGCCTGTATGAATTTCTTCATGGGTTAGATTTTCGTTCCCTAAATCGAATCCCATAATTTTGTATTGCTCATTAGGGGTAGGGGCCCGATAGGCTTTTCCATAAAGCAGCTTAATTGAGGCATGCGATGAGGGCTCCCATACCATACCCAGTCGTGGATTAAATATTGATCCTACTTCGCTATCGAAGTCAAGTCTGCCACCGATGGTAAAACTAAGGTTCTCCAATAAGTAGTGCACATCTTGGAAATAGATAGCCGCATTCTGATAATCATGACCATTATTTTGAATCCAACCAGGCTCATAAAGAGGCATGTTTGAACGTGTGTAGTAGAGAGTGTTTCCCTGGCCATCATTGTAGGTGAGAGGTAACCAGGTAGCTATATCATAGTTGGTGTGAACTTTCGCGTTTTTAACTCCGTGAAGATCACCCTGTAATCCCACCAGTAATTTATTGTTTTTTAGGATCTGGAAGCTTAATTCAATCTCTGCTCCATAGGTGTAAGCATCGAAAACTGGAAGAGCATACCAGCCTCCCTGATAAAACTGATTAAATGGCAGGTTTAGTCCAAACGCCGGTACGTTAAGAGTATCAGTTGTCGTAGGTGCTGAGAATTCGAGGTCCTGAATCCGATTCTCGTTGCGACCATAAAATTTTGCTTTAAGACCGATATTCGACGACAAATCATTCGCATAAGATAAGTTATAGGTTCCAACTTTAAATGTCGAACTTCCGTTTGCCATAAAGTCTCCAAGATTTATACCTGATGAATTTCCATCTATCCGCTGTGCAAATGATCCGTAAAACTTAAAATTCTTATACTGGGCATTTGCATTTATGTAAATATTTTTATGGCCGATATTCCATATACTTTCTCCTCCTTCGCCATCGTTATATTTTGAATCGGTTGTATTTGTTGTGTAGTACTTTGCATCGATTCGAGCATTGAAATTCTCCTTCTTAATACTATAAGAGAGGTGTCCATCAGCTGTGCTGTAATTCCCTATAGTTCCACCAAATTCAATATTATTGTCTTTCTGTGCTCTTTTAGTAATAATATTAATTACACCACTAAAAGCATTTCGGCCATAAAGTGCCGAACCAGGCCCCCGAATAACTTCAATGCGCTCTATAGCATCAAGATTAAAGGTAGCCCCGAAAAAAACAGAGGTTCCATACATTACATCATTATAGGGTGTGCCATCTAGAAGTACTAATAACTTTCCACCTTGACGGATGTTTGAAACACCTCGAATTGCATAGGGTCTGGAACCGAGTCTCGTCTGCGTGCTGGCAAAGCCAGGAATAGTTTGTAAAACCTCTTCGAGTTCTCTGTATCCCATAGTTTTAATCTCGTCGGCAGTAATTACAGAGACAACAGAAGGTGTCTGGCTTAGTTTTTGACTCGATTTTGTTGCAATGGTGACTTCTTGCTCGATAAGTTCTTCGATTGATCGGTCAAATAATGATTTATCAGTAGTATCAATTTCTGATGCAAATGCAGAAATACAAACAAGCTGAAAAACAATAGCTGTAAGCGTTAGAATGGTAGGTTGTTTTTTCATGAGCATACGACGTAGGTAGCCGAAAAATACCAAATATTCAAATGTCAGCTAAAAAATGTTATTAACTATCTAAAGAC
>DNTK01000574.1 GCA_003508755.1 Bacteroidales bacterium
GAGGAGGGTTATATCTCGCGCGATAGTATATCGCAAATCGCTCAAGGACTTCAAATGTCGGAAGTTGATGTAGAGCAAACCATTTCGTTCTACCACTTTTTTACGATGAAGCCTACCGGTAAGTACTCGATTTATCTTAACAACAGTGCTGTTGCCACCATGATGGGCAGGGAAGAAGTAGCTGAGACTTTCGAGAAAGAAGTGGGAGTAAAATTTGGTGAAGTTACACCTGACGGGCTCATTAGTCTTTACGAGACTGCCTGTATCGGAATGAACGACCAGGAACCTGCAGCCATTATCAATAACCATGTATTTACGAAGCTTACACCTTTCAGGGTAAAAGAAATTATCCGTGATATAAAAGAGGGAAAGCCTGTTGAGGATATGTTCTCTGCATCGTTTGGTGACGGAGCCAACAGAAATGATCTTGTTAAATCTGTGGTTAGTAACAATATCCGCAAAATAGGGCCCATTCTTGACCCCGAATATAAAGTGGGTGAAGCGATTAAAAAAGTAATCGATATGAAACCTGAAGCAGTACTTCAGGTCGTTAAAGATTCAAACATCCGTGGCCGAGGAGGTGCTGGATTCCCAACAGGGTTAAAATGGGAGTTCTGCCGTAATGCAAAGGGAGATAAGAAATATATTTTCTGCAATGCTGACGAAGGTGAGCCCGGAACATTCAAAGACCGTGTTATTATGACCGAGCTTCCACGTCTGCTTTTCGAAGGAATGGTTGTGGCCGGTTATGCTGTCGGAGCTGAAGAAGGTATTTTATATATTCGCTATGAGTACAAATACCTTGAGCAATACCTCGAAGATATATTGCAGGCCGCGCGCGAAAAGAATTACCTCGGAAAGGATATCCTGGGTAAAAAAGGATTCAACTTTGATATCCGCATTCAATTTGGTGCAGGTGCGTATGTTTGTGGCGAAGAATCGGCTCTTATCGAATCTGCCGAAGGCAAGCGCGGAGAACCTCGCGATCGCCCCCCATTTCCTGTAGAAAAGGGTTATTTAGACATGCCTACCGTCGTGAATAATGTAGAAACCCTCTGTGCAGTGGTAAAGGTGATCCTTAATGGAGGTGAATGGTATCGATCATTTGGTACTGCCGAATCAACCGGAACCAAGCTGCTAAGTGTATCAGGCGATTGCCGCTACCCAGGAGTGTACGAAGTTGAATGGGGTTTTTCAGTGAATGATATACTCGATATGGTTGGTGCTAAGACCAAAAATGTGCAAGCTGTCCAGGTTGGTGGTCCCTCAGGTTCGCTAATTGCCTCTAATGAGTTTTCAAGGATTCTGGGATATGAAGATCTTGCCACCGGAGGTTCGTTGATAATTTTCGATAATACACGAGATTTATTAACCGATGTGGTTTTGAACTTTACTGACTTCTTTATCGATGAGTCTTGTGGAAGCTGCTCAACCTGCCGGATATTGCCAACTATTCTGAAAGATAAGTTGGAAAAAATTCTGGATGCACGTGGGGTTATGCAAGATTTAAAAGACATGGAAGAATGGGGTGCTACCCTAAGAGTTAGCCGCTGTGGTCTGGGTCAAACTGCCGGTAATCCTATTCTAACATCACTGAAGAATTTCAGACACCTCTATGAAGAGAAGATTCAAAAAGCAAAAGACTTCGATAGTGGATTCGATCTCTCTAAAGCAGTAAAAGAATCGTGCGAAGCAACAGGCAGAGTTCCAAACATCTAAATCGAAAAATTATGAACCAAATAGTAAAATTTACAATAGATGGCGTTGATTGTATGGCCGAAAAAGGAACCTATATCGTTGACGCTGCAAAAGAAAATGGAATCTTTATTCCAACCTTGTGTAATTATCCGGGAGTAAAACCAAAAGGAAGCTGCCGCATATGTTCGGTAAAAATAAATGGCCGGTTAATGACCGCCTGCACTACTCCGGTGAGTGAAGGAATGGTCATTGAAAACCATAGCGAAGAAATCGAAGAATTGCGTAAAAGCATCATTGAATTGTTATTTGTCGAAGGCAATCATTTCTGTCCTGCGTGCGAAAAGGGTGGAAACTGCGAATTGCAAGCCTTGGCATACCGCTATAAGATAATGGCTCCTCGCTATCCGTTTGCTTTTCCTCAGCGCGAGGTGGATGCATCCAGTCCGCTGCTGGTAAAGGATCAAAACCGCTGTATTTTATGTAAGCGTTGTATTCGAGCCATAAAGGATGAGAAAGACCGCACCATCTTTGCCTATAAAAAACGAAGTGCCAGGGTAGAAATCGGTATTGATCCAAAACTTGGTAAGGAACTAACTCCCGAAACTGCTCAAAAAGCTATGGACATTTGTCCTGTTGGGGCATTGCTTGTTCGCGAAAAAGGATTCGATATTCCCATTGGCGAGCGTAAATACGATAAGATGCCAATTGGTGCCGATATAGAAAAAATCGTTTCAAACTCTTAAATCCTGTCTATCATGAGTAAACCTATTGTAGCAACAACATCACTGGCCGGCTGTTTTGGATGCCATATGTCAGTTTTAGATATCGATGAACGAATACTCGATCTAATACAACTAGTTGATTTTGACAAGTCTCCAATCAATGATATCAAGAAATTTACGCGTAAATGTGATATTGGATTGATTGAGGGAGGCTGTTGTAACAGTG
>DNTK01000147.1 GCA_003508755.1 Bacteroidales bacterium
GGCAAATATTAGGGTGGGGTCGGCCTGTAAACGAATGCCCTTTTGAATACGATTCATGTACAAACCTGCTACTCTTCGCTTTTCGTCATCGAAGCGAACTTCTTTATTAACAATCGAAGCCAGTGTTATTACCTCTTTTGGGGTTAATCCTATTCGTTCTGCCTTTGCCTGGCGCTTTTTATTCCAGAACACATCATATTCTCTTTTCATTCGCTTAAGAAAGACTTCCGGATTGGTGTTCCAGTAGAATTCATAAGTATTTGGAATAAACATTGCTGGAATAGTAAACGTATTAAATCCATAAGATTCAACAACTTCAGAATCTTCCAGCAAATCCAATAGTTCCGATGCCGAAAATTCGAGTTGACCTGCTACCTTTTCTGATAAATCCTGAAGGGTATTCACGTTGTTAAAGGTGAGCCTTACTACATCCTGGTTACCCGATCGCAACATATTAACCAGTTCATTATTGCTCATACGGTTTTTAATCAGGTACCTTCCGGGCTTAATGTTTTTAGGATAGTTCTTTCTCTCGGCAGTCCACTCAAAAGATTTTTTATTCTTTAAGATACCCTGGTTAAGTAAATTTTCATAAACACTCCCGAAATCAGACCCGGTATGAATAAAAAGATACCGTTCACTTTCGGATTTAAGGTCTACGTTTGCAACAAATGCTTTGCGGTAAATATCCACGGCTCCAATACCAGCCACAACCAAACCAATTAGAAACAATACAAGAATAATCTTTACTACTCTTCCTGCGTTCATAATCTCATTTTTTATAGCAAACCCGTTTTTCAGGCTTTTATTACATATAACTGACCTGTTTCGTCACGAATTACTTTAATCTTATCACCTTTTTCAATATATCCTATTTCTGCCTTTGCATCAAAAAGTTCATTCTCAATCATCACACGCCCTGAAGGACGCAATACTGTGTAGGCTTCTCCAACTTTACCAATCATATCTTTCTGGTGTGGATCTGCACTGACATAACCTGCTGATTTTTCCTGTGCTGCGGTAAGTGCAAACCCTCTAAACCATTGCGAACTGCCGATTTTTTTACTAATATAGATTGAAATTACAAAGGCTAATATGGTTGTCAGAACCACTCGCGCAAATAAGGCGACAACCTTTCCAAAGGCTGCTGCACCCTCAAACTCAAACACAACATTATCAACCAAACTAAGGGTTAGTCCGGTTAATACCAGAACAAGGCCGGATACTCCGGCAATTCCAAAACCTGGAATAACAAAAACTTCCACAGCAATAAGAATGAGGCCTACTACAAAGGCAACAAGCTCCCAATTTTGGGCAAGTCCTTCCACATAGAGTGGTGCAAAATACAAGAGCGCTGCGGCAATTGCAATTCCCAGTGGAAAGCCGACCCCGGGTGTCTGAAGCTCGAAGTAAATACCTCCGATAATGAGCAATATAAGTATGCTTTGTACGCCTGTACTTAATAAAAAAGTAATAAACTTTTCTGTGCCATCCTTTTCGTAATAATGAAGCTCAGCAGCTTCCAGACCAGATTCTGCCAACACTTCAGGGATATCTTTCGCTAATCCTTCGCAATAGCCAACCTTGATGGCTTCTTCGGCCGTAAGTGTTAAAACCTGTCCTGAA
Source organism: Bacteroidales bacterium (assembly GCA_003508755.1). Lineage (GTDB taxonomy): Bacteria > Bacteroidota > Bacteroidia > Bacteroidales > UBA10428 > UBA10428. Next base: position 1,627 of record DNTK01000147.1, read on the forward strand.
TCACTTATACCAGGGACTTTAATTATAGGATCAACCATTGCTTCAGCAACCTTAGGATCACGGTGCCACACATAGGTAGTATCTCCACCTGATATGATGGTATCCTTTCCATGTGCTTCGGCTGTTGCACGCATGGTAGAGCGCATAAACGACTGGTATTTATCCGGTACGGCCTCGCCTGTCTGATTTACCACGGTGGCTGCTCCAATACTACCTCCGGGACGCATGTAGATACTATCGCCAGCAATTGAAATCAATGCTCCTGCAGAAATTGCCTGATTATCAATAAACACTAAAACAGGAATGGCATTATTTAGAATCTTGGTACGTATGGAATCTGCTATATCTACTCTGCCTCCATATGTATTCAGATGTAATATGATAAAATCGACCTTTTTTTGGTTAGCTTCATCGATGGCTTTTTGAGTTGTTCGCCAGGCAGCCTTACCTATTTCGTCCTTTATCTCGTAAATGTATACTCTTGTGGTATCGTTTTGTGACCTTAAGGAGGCACTAAAAAATACCAGCAGGAATAATACTATGAGCTTAAATTTCAATGTTGCATTCATAAGTTGAAAGATTATACCAACGAAATTAAACAAAGATGATGAACTAACAAGGTCTCATAAAGAAATTAGGCGTATGAAACAACTACCGGCATATTTCTGTATTTTACCGATTGGAAATTCCACAGGAGTGTTTTTTTTCTACCTTTGCAAGCGTATTCGGCAGAAGCAATCAGCATGGAAACACATCTTGTTTTATGCTGTAAACAACTGTCATTCTGCCAAATGAAATAATGTTTTTAATCAAAAAGAAATAAGGTAAACGATAAGTAATAATATGAGATTAGAAGAATTAACAGCCACCTCACCCATCGACGGACGCTACAGAAACAAAACCACTGAGCTTTCTGAATATTTGTCGGAATATGGATTAATTAAATACAGGGTGAGAGTTGAAATAGAGTACTTTATTGCCTTATGCCGGTATAAGTTACCTCAGCTAAAAGAAGTTGATAAATCAATTTTCGAAGATCTGAGGAAAATATACCAGGAATTTACTATTGCCGATGCGCAGGAAATAAAAGATATTGAGAAAACCACTAACCACGATGTAAAAGCAGTCGAATACTTTATAAAAAAACACTTCGACAGATTGGGTTTACAGGCCTACAAAGAGTTTGTTC
>DNTK01000243.1 GCA_003508755.1 Bacteroidales bacterium
GATAATAATTGATTGTAAAAAGCATAAGAATGGCGTAGTAATCGGTATCCACGATTCAGGAATTGGCATCTCAAAAGAAAAATTAGAACAAATTCTGAACAGCGATTTTATTTTCTCAACACACGGCACCTCCAGAGAAACTGGCATTGGTCTGGGTTTTGCTATCAGCAAAAATTATATAGAAAAACATGAAGGGAAAATCTGGATTAAAAGCAATGCTGAAAAAGGAAGTAGTGTTTATATCGAACTTCCTCTTAAGCAAGCATCATCATCATAAAATACTTCGGCACAGTTTATTGAATTAATATTTTAGTAAAATACTTAAATTTTAACATGTTAAAATTCAATACAATCTGCCACATCAGTAGAATTGGTTATTTTTTTTTTGCTAAATTGGCCAAGCACTTTTAAAATTTTATTGTTTTTAACTTAACACACTTTTTATAATATGAAATATCTATTATTTATATCCCTAATCAGCCTGCTTTTTGCCTGTAAAAATTCAGAAACGAATACCAAAGCTGCCAACGATTCGGACCCTGTTCAACAATCTCAAGAAATCAGCGATAACATAGTAAAACTTGAATTAGTCGTGGATGGTATGACCTGCACGGGTTGCGAAAATACAATCAAAGCTAATGTATCCTCACTGGAAGGTGTAAATCATGTGGAAGCATCGCATGTAAAAGGTATAACTGTTGTTGACTTCGATCCGGAAGTGGCGGATACCGCAGCCATAAAACTTAAAATTATCGAATCGGGATACACCGTTGTTGCATCAAATGCTATGAACTAATACGGCAAATTCTAAGGTTCCCAAAATCGTGTTATATCAACAAATAAAAAATGAGCGAGAAGAATAAGAAAAGAAGTTCAGAAAAAGTGAACAATACTCCCATAGACTCGCGCAGAGAGTTTCTCAAAAGATTTGGACTTGTTGGAGCAGCAGGTGCAATGGGCACAGCGGCTATTTACACAGGCTACAAATTTGAAAAGAAAAAAGGAAAGGATGAATATGTCACTGTGCTTACAGATGACAACAAACTAGTAAAAGTTCCCAAAGATCAGGTACAGGAAGTAAAACTTGATAAAAAAGCCCTGCAAACAAGGGGAAGAATCGGGTTAGAAAGAAGGCGCTTTGTTATGGTTATTGATCTTGCAAAATGTCAGAACGCGCGCAAATGTATTTCGTCCTGCCAGGAAGCCCATCAATTGCGTCCGCATGAGTACCATATTAACACCCTTAAAATGCAGGATACGCCCAACACGGCTCCTTATTACATGCCCAAACCTTGCCAACATTGCGATAATCCGCCTTGTGTTTCGGTGTGTCCTGTCGATGCCACATTCAAGCGCCAGGATGGCATTGTGTTAATCGATAATCAGCGTTGCATTGGATGTAGGTTTTGCATGGCTGCCTGTCCCTACTCCGCACGTATGTTTCATTGGCAGGAACCTATGCTTACCGACGAAATTAATAAGAAATCGCTCCAATACGAAGAGCTGTTAAACAAGGGCGAAGGCAATACCAGTCTTGCTCAGCAGCTTAAACAAGAAATCACTTACGATGTTGAGCGTAACACACCGCAGAAAAAAGGTACTATCTCGAAGTGTTTATTTAGTGCCGATAAATTGCGTGTCGGACAATTACCATCGTGTGTTTCTGCTTGTCCTAATGGCGTATTTTATTTTGGAGATGAGAATGAAGATGCTGTAACAAATGGAACCAGCAAGGAAACAGTAAAGCTCAGTGCACTCCTCAAAGAAAATGCAGGCTACCGTTTAATGGAGGAGTTAGGCACAAAACCGCGGATTTATTATCTGCCCCCAAAAAACAGACTATTTGATTTACCTGAATCAGAAAGTACCTCTCAAAACATTCACGTCTAAGAAAATAAGATAGAAAATGTCTAAACATATACATTCATTTAATCCAAACGATCCTAAAGTAGCCAAGATTGCCGATGACGTATTGCGACCGGTTGGCTTCAATTCCAGATTTCATGCATGGATGGGATTTCTGTCCATTATTTTAGTCGCCTGTTTGTATGCATATTATATCCAGCTTAAAGAAGGACTCATTGTCACCGGTCTACGCGATTATGTGAGTTGGGGGATGTACATTGCCAATTTTGTATTTTTTGTTGCCACCAGCCTGGTAGGTATGCTTGTAACTGCAGTGCTTGGGCTAATCGGATACGAGTGGCAAAAACCTATTGCACGCATTGCAGAGCTTATTGCTGTTGCCTTTGCTGCTATTGCCGGGTTGGTAATTGTAATGGACATGGGACGCCCCGAACGCCTTGCCAATGTGTTTATTCATGGCAGGGTACAATCGCCTATATTATGGGATGTTACAGTAGTGACTACTTACCTGGTTATAAGCCTGTTACTTTATTTGCTTCCCTTAATACCTGATCTAGCAATAAGTAAAGGAAGGTTAAAAAATCCCCCGCAATGGATGTATAAACTCTATGATGTGTTTTCATTTAATTGGACACATCATCCCGAGCAGTTTAACATATTATTTAAAGCTGTACGCATTCTGATGATATTGGTAATACCAACCGCCTTTGCTATCCATACGGTAACATCCTGGTTATTTGCCGTAACACCCCGATCTGGTTGGGATAGTACTATTTTGGGTCCTTATTTCCTCAGTGGAGCCTTTGTTGCAGGAAGCGCTGCGCTGATTATTGCCATGTTCTTTTTCAGAAATAGCTACAAATTAAAAGATTATATTCGATTATCTCATTTCGACAAAATGGGTAAACTGTTAAATTTAACAGCACTCGTTTATTTCTATTTTAACATAAACGAGTACCTGGTTCCGGCTTATAAAATGAAAACAGCAGATGCGATTCATCTCAACGAACTTTTCACCGGGCATTATGCTGCATTATTCTGGACAGCCCAAATACTTGGCTTAATTATCCCCATGATACTTCTTCTACTCCCGAAAATGAGAAAACCGCTTCCGATAACGATTATTGCTGTTTTTGTGTTATTAGGATCATGGTTTAAAAGGTATGTTATTGTAATTCCAACCATGGCCCACCCCTATCTTCCTCAACAAGAAGTTCCTGTGGAATGGATTGTGTATAAACCAACACTGATTGAATCGGCTGTGACCTTAGGTGCTTTGGTATTAGCTGTTATGATAATTTCGGTATTGGCAAAACTGTTTCCGGTAATCCCTATCTGGGAAGTTGCTGAACAAAAAGAGGAGGAATCGAAATGATAAAAAAGAATTTAATCATGCTATACAGGCTTTACCTGCTGGTATTTTCGCTGGCAGCTGTAACATCTATTTTTGCACAAGAAGAATGGATAGTGCCCGAAGATAAAAAGGCTCAGCTAAGTCCGTTTGAATTTTCAGACGAAACAAGAAAATCAGGTGCTGATATATACAGCACCAATTGTAAGTCGTGTCATGGAGCTCCCGGACAAAACAATTACACTCCGCTTGTTCCCCCTCCTGGTGATCCGGGTGCTGCAGATTTCCAGGCAAATACCGATGGTGAATTTTACCATAAAATTAGAGAGGGCCGCGGATTGATGCAATCCTACAAGAATATACTTAC
>DNTK01000055.1 GCA_003508755.1 Bacteroidales bacterium
CTGAGTAACATGGTCGTATTTAAAGTAGCGGTAATTAATTCCCCCAACATAAGCCTTAACGTGGCCATTTCTTGGATCCATTGACATAAACCCGGTCCGCAACAAGTGTTTATAATATATAATCGAATCAAGCGGACTCATCACGGTATCCCTTTCGCCTTTCCAGGTAAAAACCCGCATTTCTACAGGTTGTTTAAATACCTTGTAAATGCTATCCATCGAAACTCCACGATTAAAAAGATTTCTGCCCCGGTCACTATAGCGAATGGCCCGTTTAATAATTTTATCAATTTCTTCCCTCGTTAACTCCTTGGCAAAAGGAGCACGTGGTCTTCCTTTTTTCTCTTTAAAGAATGCATCTTGTAAATACCCTCCTAAGTGCACTTTTACAGCTTCTTCAGCATACTGCTGCATTTTAAAATTAATGGTAGTATGAATTCTTAGTCCATCAGTGTAAATATTATAGTGCGATTTATCGGGTTTTGTATTCTTATTACACCATCCATATAGCGGATCATCTTCCCACAAAGCCGAATCAGACTGGTAAGAAGAATAATTTCTGTAATTCTTTCGCTTGGGCTCCTTCCGTGTTACATAGCGCTTGATGTATTCCCTGAAGTAGGTAGCTGGCCCCACATTATGACTTACTGGCTGATAATCAATTTCAAGGGGCAGTGCTTTAATAGAATCGCTTTCCTCTTGCGTAAGGTAACCGTATTTCGCCATTTGGCTTAAAACAGTATTTCTTCTGTTTAGTGATCGTTCCGGAAAGCGCTTCGGATTATAAAGCACGGAATTTTTTGCCATTCCTACCAGCACCGCAGCCTCCTGTATATTAAGCGAATCTGGCAGTTTATTAAAGTACACCTGACTGGCCGAGTTGATACCAACCGCATTGTATAAGAAATCGTATTGATTAAAATATAAGGCAATAATTTCATTCTTGGTATATGATTTTTCGAGCTTAACTGCAATCACATACTCTTTAATCTTTTGTTTAAAGCGCTGTGCAATATTGCGCACCGGTTCATGAAATAACTGTTTGGACAATTGCTGTGTGATGGTACTTCCACCCCCCCTTTTACCAAGGTAAACGAGTGCCCGTATCGAGCCCTTTAAATCAATCCCCGAATGCTTGTAAAACCTGATATCTTCAGTAGCAATTAAAGCATCAACAAGATGTTTGGGAAGACGCTCATAGCCTACATGTGTTCGGTTTTGGTTTTGAGTATACACCGAACCCAGCACTTCATCATCTTCAGAAATTATTAAGGTCGCCAAGTTAATTTTTGGATTCTCTAAATCTTCGATACGGGGCATGTATCCCATTCTACCTGATCCGGCAAGCCAGAAAAGTACAATCACAAAAAATAAGGGTAAAGCAAAAATTAACCAGAATATTATCGAGTGCCTTGTATTCTTTCTATTTGAACCATTCATTGTGTTAAGCCTTTTACCTATTAATCAACCTAAAAATTTTAATCGATGGAATTATTTGCAAAAAAAATATTCATCTTTGCGAACGAAAGGTATAATAATTTTAGTACCTAAAAAGCAAAAACATGTTGTGTTTTGCTTGCAAAAATATTAATTATTTATTTTGGACTTTATTTTTCACTACACATATGGTGAATTGTAAGACCGGAGTGCTGCAGATAGTATAAATCACATCGTATTTTAAAGGGTTATAAATACCTCTTTGGTGCACTGTTTGAAGATTGAAACGAAAAATTTATTTTAATGATTGAAAACCTGGTTATAGTTGAGTCACCTGCCAAAGCTAAAACAATAGAAAAGTTTCTGGGTAAAGATTTTCAGGTTACCTCCAGTATGGGACATATTCGTGATTTGGCAAAAAAAGAATTTGGCATTGATATTAACAACGGTTATACACCACAATATATCGTTCCGACAGATAAAAAGAAAATAGTATCTGAATTAAAAAAGCAGGTAAAAGACTCCAAAGTTGTCTGGCTTGCTTCCGATGAGGACCGCGAGGGAGAAGCTATTGCATGGCACCTTTGCGAAGAATTGAACCTCGACCCAAAAAGCACAAGACGCATTGTATTTCACGAAATTACCGAAAAAGCCATAAAGGAGTCCTTGAATAATTATCGAACCATTGATCAGGATTTGGTGAATGCACAGCAGGCCAGACGTGTACTTGATCGCCTCGTAGGGTTTGAATTATCGCCTGTACTCTGGAAAAAGGTGAAACCCAGCTTATCGGCTGGTCGGGTGCAGAGTGTAGCAGTGCGACTTATCGTCGAACGTGAACGCGAGATTATTAATTTTAAATCTACCTCGAGCTACCGCGTTCGGGGTACATTTCATATCGATGGCAGCAAAAACTTTCTCGAAGCAGAACTTGACAAGCGATTCCAAAAAGAAGAAGAAGCCCAAAACTTCCTGAAGAAAGGTAAGGATGCCCTTTTTAAGGTTGAAGATGTCATAAAAAAACCAGCGAAAAAGTCGCCAGCTGCGCCATTTACAACCTCCACCTTGCAACAA
>DNTK01000326.1 GCA_003508755.1 Bacteroidales bacterium
ACCATCAGGTTGCTTACCACTGTATCGTTAGAGGCGATGGAAAATACTATTCCATAGCCGCTGCCTCCGTTCTGGCCAAAACTTATCGCGATGATTATATGAGCCAGTTGCACAAAAAAGTTCCCGGTTATGGCTTTATCAATCACAAGGGCTATCCGACAAAAGCACATCGGGCTGCCATTGTAAAATATGGGATCACAAATTATCACAGACGCAGTTTTCAGCTATTGGATAAACAACTTGAAATAAATTTTTAAACAACAGGATATTTTGTTGGTTGTTATAAAATATAAAAATATATTCAACCCCTGAGATTAATTGCGGGTTTTGCTAAGGAAAAATATTTAAGCTTGAAATCAAATTACAAAATAAGAACAATGAAACGAATTTTTATCAGCACCCTTTTAGGCTTTAGCCTGCTTTTGAGTCATGTTAGAGCGGATGAAGGAATGTGGCTTCTACCACTTCTGGAAAAACTTAATTATTCCACCATGAAAGATATGGGGCTAGAATTAACCCCTGAACAAATCTACAGCATTAACAATTCGAGTCTAAAAGATGCTATCGCAATTTTTGGACGGGGTTGCACTTCAGAGGTCATTTCGCAAGAGGGATTATTACTTACGAATCATCATTGTGGTTACGACGAAATTCAAAGCCATACAACCCTTGAAAATGATGTGCTTGGTGAGGGTTTCTGGGCTAATAGCAAGGAAGATGAATTGCCCAATCCCGGACTTTCCGCTACTTTTCTAATCCGAATTGAAGAAGTAACCGACAAAGTGCTTGCAGACATTAACGACGAGATGTCTGAAACCGAGAGATCAGAGAAAATCAGAGGTGTTGCAAAAGAATTATCCGACGCCGCAACGGCTGATAATCACTATAGAGCGATGGTTCGTTCTTTCTTCGATAATAATAAGTATTACTTATTTGTGTACGAAACCTATGAAGATGTTCGACTTGTCGGAACACCTCCGGAGTCAATTGGAAAATTTGGTAAAGACACAGATAACTGGCAGTGGCCGCGTCATACCGGCGATTTTAGTTTGTTTAGAATATATATGTCTCCGGATGGGAAACCAGCTGAATATTCCGAAGAAAATATACCCTTTAAACCAAAGCATCACCTTACAATTAGTCTTAAAGGTATTGAGAAAGGTGATTTTACCATGATTCTGGGATATCCCGGAGGAACAGACAGGTACATTACATCCTGGGGAGTTGAACAACTCATGGAAGTGACCCATCCTAACAGAATAAAAATCCGAGGAATTCGCCAGGATATATTGAAAGAAGATATGAATGCCGATAAAGAAGTTTATAACAAATATGCTTCAAAATATGCACGTTCTTCTAACTACTGGAAATATTCCATTGGTCAGAGTAAAGGTATTAAGCGATTAAAGGTTATTGAGCGTAAAAGGGAAGAGGAATCAGCTTTTGAAGCATGGATACAAAGCGATGAGGCATTGAAATCACGGTACAATGATGTGCTGGCAGATATCGAGAATTTTTATAAAGATTCGAAACCCTATATGCATAACTTACAGGTAATGAGCGAAGTGTTCCGGGCAACTGAAATTTTCCAGGCTGCAAAAAACACGTTTGATTTAGCTGAATTCCTATTGAACGAAAAAACCGATACTGAAGCATTCAATGAGGAACTAGCCGATTTAAAAAAGAAAATGGATAAGTTTTTTAAGGATTATAACAAACCAACCGATATGAAGGTTACCAGGGCCATGTTGGAATTATATGCCGCGATGGTTCCAGCAGATCAACACCCCGATTTTTATGAAACAATAAATGGTAAATTCAAAGGTGATTATGATAAATATGTTGAAAAACTGTTTTCAAAATCCATTTTCACTGATAAAAACAAGGTAGATAACTTTCTTTCTAATCCTTCATGGAAAGTCTTGTCGAAGGATCCTGCCTACATAGCCGCAAAGAGTATCGGCGCCAGCACATTTATGGAAAGAAATCAGTACAGAGCAATTTCGGAAGATTTTCGGCGTGCACGCCGTTTGTATACCGAAGGGATGCTAAAAATGGATACCAGCAGAGCATACTATCCTGATGCAAATTTTACTATGCGATTAACATATGGCACAGTGAGTGATTACTATCCTGCCGATGCCGTTCATTACGATTACATAACCTACCTCAAAGGTGTTATGGAAAAAGAAGGTCCTGCAGGAGGCGAATTCGAGGTGCCTGCAAAACTTAAGGAGCTATATAAAGCCAAGGATTACGGACGATATGGCGTTGATGGTAAAATGCCTGTTTGCTTTATTTCCAACAACGATATTACCGGCGGCAACTCTGGAAGTCCGGTCATAAATGGGAAAGGTGAACTAATTGGATTAGCATTCGATGGTAATTGGGAAGCCATGAGTGGAGACATTGTTTTCGAAAATGAATTGCAGAAGACAATTAGTGTTGATATTCGATACGTACTGTTTATTATGGATAAATACGCAGGAGCAACGAATTTAATCGAAGAATTAACAATCGTTGAATAATATTTAAAGTTTATTTCTAACTTTCGGGAGGCTGTCCAAAAAGGCGGC
>DNTK01000129.1 GCA_003508755.1 Bacteroidales bacterium
GAATATTACAGCTTATGTAATCACTAGCATTTCATACGTACTCGATAGCGCTGCCATTGGCGATTACCTTGATTTTAAAGTAGATTATTACCAGGCTATAGATAACGATTTAAAGACATGGAGTAACATTAGCGGTTACCAGGCTCTATTGCTCGATAGTAGTAAAGATTATAAAGTATACAGGGTAACCAAAATAAAACAGTCTTCTTCTGGCAAACACCTGGCCATGGTGGTCTCTGGCGAAGGTCTTAAAGAATTGAAATCAAGTTTTGATTTTGCATGGGTAGCTGCACTAAGCGGGATGGAGGTTGATATATACTTTCATGGATCAGCTGCAAAACTGTTAGAAGAAGGATATAAGGAATATTTTAGAGCTAATAAAGATGCCGTTAAAAGTAATGAGAGAAAAAAATACACAAAAGATGAATATGAAACCCATAAGCAAAAGCTTTCAGAGTTGGAGAATCGGGGAGCAACTTTCTATGTTTCTCCACCATCGAAGAGCCATCACAAAGTTAAAGAATCAAGGGTTAAATTTTTAAATATTGAATTTATAGAATATCCTTCATTTCTCAAGAAAACAGAAGGTGCAGATATTAAAAAGAATCTAAAAATATGGGATTAGAAAAACAAGGTGCCAAACCAAAGGGTTTAACAGGAACGATTATTGGAAAAATGATGAATCGCCTTCACACGGGTCGGTATGTAAAGTATTTTCTTAAAAATATACCATCAGAGAATTCTTCCATTCTCGATATTGGTTGTGGCGGTGGGAAGTTTTTACATTTCCTTAACTCCCTTAATAATGGTTATAAGCTTTATGGGCTCGATCATTCGGAAAAGATGATTGCTTTGGCAGGGAAAGTAAATCAAAGAGAAATAGAAAAGGGGCTAGTTGAAATCAAGCAAGGAAGCGTTATGGAATTACCATTTGCGAATAATTCGTTGGATATGGTAACTGCTTTTGAAACTGTGCAGTTTTGGCCCGATAGTTTAAAGAGTTTTATAGAAGTCAAAAGGGTTGTTAAACCTGGCGGAAAATTCATAATTTTTAATTATTACCCTAAAGAAGGAACCAAATGGTGGAATTTTGCTAAAATTAAAGATGATAAACAGTATAAAAAATTGCTTGAAGAATCGGGCTTTTCTTCCACCCACTGCAATCTTCAAAATGAAAAAGGATGGATAATAATTGAGTCGGTAAAATAATATTTTTATTTGTCTCCAATGGCAAATTCATATTTCATGCTTAATATTATGGTTTATTGATATTTTCATCTAATTTTTATTGAATTATTAATATATAGTGTATGATTGGATTTTCAGCAGGTAGTTTTCAATCGACGGATGCAATTTATATAAAACCAGACAGCACAGGGGCAAATCGTGGTTATGGAGCCTTCGATTTTTTTGGTGTAATCAATGGAATAGCATTCTACCTCGATCGACATCTTGATCGGTTTTTCAATACGATGAACATTTTACGTTTAAGCATCGCACTCACAAAAAATGAGGTGAAAGCAATTATTGAAGAGGTAATTCAACGAAACCAGCATAAAGATTTTCATATTAAGCTGTTTGCTTATCCAACGGATAATTATTTACAAAAAACCATACCTGCTGATTTATTTGTAATCCCGCTAATAGTGCCTGTTGATCCTGCATTCAAATATGCCGAAGGAGTAAAATTAATCATGAAGGAATATCAACGTTTCTTACCCGAAGCCAAATCAACAAACTATTTACCTTTGGTGTATTGGCAAAATGGCATCAATGATTCGGGTGCGGTAGATGTTTTATATTACTCGGATGGATTTATTCGTGAAAGTTCCCGTGGAAATGTATTTGTGGTTAAAGCTAACCAAGTATTTACACCGGGTGAGCAAATGCTTAAAGGAATTACCCGCAGTGTTGTTATGGATATTTTATGGGATAATTCAATAGCGGTAAAGGAAAAGAACATTTCCATGGAAGAATTATTTGAAGCCGATGAGGTTTTTTTGTCCAGCACTACAAAGAAAATCCTTCCCATAACAAAAATAGATACGCAGATTATTGGAAATGGAAAAGTTGGACCTAATTCAAAATCTGTATATGATCTATTCAATCAATTGCAATTAAATTGGGGGAAATAATCCCAAATACTTCATCCTATTTTTAAGGGCCATTGTTAATTTCGATCTTAATAATCCCCTGAATCTGGTACTAAGCATTCTCCAATCACTTGATTGGGTTATATAAGTATAATCTGCTTATCTGAAAATAATCATCGTTAAGCCATTATTTCATTTCATTCATCCAGAAATAAGAACCTTTTGTCACAGTAATAAGGAGCCTTCTAACTTCAGCATCAGAATAACGGTAAAACTAATCATAACAAAGATTTACAGGAATTTCTACAAGAAGACATTAGCTATGAGAACCCCATATTTAAAAGTCATACTTTTAATTCTAAGTACATTACTGGTTGGAGTTTTAAGTGCACAAGAAGGTGAAAAAACCTTAGGCAAAACCTGGAAATGTAATGTAAACTGTGAAAACAATCAGTAAATGGAAAATTTGATTCTGGAACCTACTGTAAAGAGTCCGCTTTTTGAATTTAGTCCCAAAGGGCTCCTGGTTATCGAAGGGAAGGCGATTGATGAAGAAACGGATAAAGCCTTTAAACCAGCGATTGAATGGTGCAGAAATGTGAATACTAAAGATATTTACCTATTTGTAAAGCTCGATTTTATGAATATGGCATCGATGAAACAAATGCATAATCTGTTCATGGCCCTTAGAAATAATGAAACTGTTAATTCGGTGGTGGTAAGCTGGTATTTCGATAAAGAGGACATAGAAATGTATGATATAGGGAAAATTTTTCAGGAGGTTCTTGAGGAGTTCAAATTTCAGTTTATTTGTATATAGCTTACCTAAAAAAAGTTCAGGCAATTATGATAACATCTTTTTTAAAAAATGTAAAACAAAGTTTATATAGTTTAACTCCCTACGGTGAGCTTACATTCTTTGGTGATTCGGAGTATGAATTAAGCAAACAGAATTACCGAGAGTTAAGAGATTGGTGTAAAAATCTTAATACTGCGCTGATATACATCTGGATAGATAAAAAAAATCTCTCCTACAAAACATCGAAGGTGATTATGCAATTATTCTTCGACCTGGAGAAATATCAAAGAACAAGTAAAACCATTGTACAATGGACGATGAATAAAGGCGACTCAGCTATGATGCAAACAGCCGAATCTTTTAAAAACTTGTTTCCACATGTTACATTTATTATTAAAGAGGGATAATAGGCAACGCGGCTTATTTAAATTTGAATTAAATAAAGTTGTGAATTATTTATATCTTGGTAATATCGAGTGTTTTTTATAATTTCTTTGGCTAAAACACATACTGAATGAAGGCTGGTTTCACCATTACATTTTTATTATTTTTTTTAATCGGAAAGTTATTTGCAAGTTACCAGAGTGACAGTTTAAAAGCATTACTGGATAGTTCTCAAATAAGTGAGCAGCAAATTAGTTTGAAGTTAAGTGCAGCCGATGAGTTCATGAATTCCAATATCAGGGAATCACTTTTATTGGCTAAACAAGCACTCGAGGAGGCAAAGCGTATTAATTCTAAGAGGCTAACAGGAGAAGCAAATTTAGCCACCGGCAATTATTATGGATATATGGGAATGAGTTCAGAAGCCTTGAATCATCTACATGAGGCACTGGATATTTTCTCCGAGCTGAAAGATCCGACGAAAAGAATTCAAGCTCTTCAACTTATTGGCAATGTATACAGACTTTCAAAGGAATTCGAATTGGCACTTGATTATTACTTGGAAGTAGGGGAATATGCTGAAAAGGAGTTAGATTCCTTGCTAATCATTCAAAGTTTATTGGCTTGCGGGGCTGTTTATGGCAATATTTCTAAAATGGACTCTGCTTTAGTTATGTTCAGAGAAGCCTTTGAACTTGCAAAACTGATTAGTAATAAAGAAGCCGAAGTTCGAAGTCTTTATTATATCGCTGATGTGCACCTCTATTCAGGGAAGCCGGATCAAGCCCTCCAATTATTTCATAATCTAGAAAAAAACTATGATGTCGAGAAAATAAGTCCGAGAAATTATACAGGGCTTTTGAATTCCATAACCATGGCCTATTTTCAAATTAATGACCTAAAGAACGCCAGCAACTATAATAAAAAGGTATGGGAAGCACTGGAAAAGTATCCACAATTAGGACAACTGAGCGATTACTATCAGAATTGTTACAAATTAGATAGCACATTAGGGAATTATAAATCTGCATTAAGCAAGCTTCTCTTATACCATCAGGTTCAGGACAGTATTGCGAGCTCAAAATTTAAAGATCAGTTAGCAAATTTTGAGGTTTTGTATAGTTTAGAGAAAAAAGAGGGCGAGATACAACAGTTAGAATTCGAAAATGCACTAAAGGTCACCCAGCTTAACCAAAAGCGCAATTTAAATATTGGGTTGGGACTTATCCTTCTACTTTCCGTAGTATTCATTTTTCAGGTTTACCGATCGCGAAAACAACTGCACGAGAATAACAAGCTATTGGAGGCCCAAAAGAAAGAGATAGAATTGCAATCGCAGGCATTAAACCTTAAGAATTCGGAGCTTGAGAACGTAATTGAAGAGCTAAAGGCTACCCAGCAACATTTAGTACAATCGGAAAAAATGGCCTCCTTGGGTACGCTTACAGCTGGAGTTGCACACGAGATAAATAATCCGCTTAACTTTATAAACGGAGGTTTGGAACTAATCTCAAACATTATTGATGACATAAAAGCTGGCAAACCGGATAAGGATTATAAAGAGCAGTTAAAAGAAGCCATTGAAATTACCTATTCCGGTGTCGACAGGGCTTCGGCAATTGTTGATTCATTAATGACTTTTTCCTATAGTGGTAAACCCAAGTTGGTGGAATACAGTGTAACTGACATCATCGAAAATACGCTATTGTTTTTAGGGTCGAAAATTCCTGAGGATGTAGAGATTATTAAAAACTACCGGTTTAACGAAACCTGCCATGTTTTTCCCGACAAACTGCATCAGGTGTTTTTAAACATTATCGACAATGCATTTTACGCACTTAAATATTCAACTAAAGATTCAAAAGTCTTATCTATGAGCACAGACCTTGAAGGAAAGAATATTCTGATTGAAATTTGCAATAATGGAGGACCCATATCAGAGGATATCGTAAATAAAATATTCGATCCTTTTTTCACTACAAAAGATCCGGGAAAGGGCACAGGTTTAGGATTATCAATTTGTTATAATCTGATTAAAGATCATAAAGGTACAATTGCCGTTAAAAATAATCCTGATGGAGTTGTATTTCAAATACTGATTCCTTTTCAATAGTCCACCTAAAAAGCAATTTATGCTGCAAAAAGTAAAGGCATTCATTAACCATGATCTATCCAAAGCAATTTTCTTTGGTTTGCTTGCTTATGTTTTTGGAAAGATTAGGTTTATCATGCCAAATCTTGAAGGAATATCTAGCGATATGTTTGAAATTCCTTTCTTCATTAGTTTGCTTTATTTGAAAAATCCTTTCTACTTATTTATAGTCAGTGTTTTTGGTTCTTTCGCAACTCCGAACGATGGATCATACTATTCAACTTTGTTGTTTCATTTTGGAGCCTATTTCGTTTCCTGGTATGCAATTAGATTTATGCTGAAAAAATCACTTCGTGCCATTCATCATGGAATTCTGATCTCTGTTTATGTTGTTTTCCATTATTTTGTTTTGCTGCTCCCACTTCTGATTCTAACAAATTACATCTTTGGCATAAACAGCGATAAAACGTTTATTGATTTTTACCTGCATATTACCTATTTACTAAGATTTGAAGTGTTTAGTGTGGCCTTAATTTTTGGTTTGTATGTTGCACAGTTAAAATATAGTCAGACTCTTAAAGCTCACCTTTTAAATCTTGAGGTAATTGTATCTGAACGAACAAAGGAATTAGAGGGCACACTGAATGAACTTAAAAATACCCAGCAGCAGTTAATACAGTCAGAGAAAATGGCCTCCTTGGGTACTTTATTATCGGGTATTGCGCATGAGATAAATAATCCGTTAAATTTTATTAGTGGCGGATTGCATATTGTATCGGATACAATCGCAGAGTTAAAAAAAGTAGAAAACCAGGAAGACACTATCGGGCAATTAAAAGAATCTGAGAAGATTATACGAAGCGGAGTGGAGCGGTCTGTCGCTATTGTGAATTCCCTTATGACCTTTGCCTATGCAGGTGAGCCAAAGCTTGTAAGCTATAAAATTGTGGATATCATCGAAAACACCCTTTTATTTATTAGGAACAAGATACCCAAAGATGTAGATATAGTTAAAGACTTTAAGTTTAATAAAAATGTTGATGTTTATCCCGATAAGCTACATCAGGTTTTTCTGAATATTATAGATAATGCTGCATATGCCCTCCATCAAACAAAATTAAACCCAAAAATATTAAAGATTGAAACTGATCTGAATGATAACCACATTCAAATAAAGATTGATAATACCGGAGAGCCAATTCCTGTGGAAATTATGAATAAAATATTCGATCCTTTTTTCACTACAAAAGATCCGGGGAAAGGAACTGGATTGGGTCTGTCGATATGCTACAATCTTATTAAAGAACATAAGGGAACAATTCAGGCAAAGAATGAGGCAAACGGAGTATCATTCCTGATTCGGTTACCTTACAATTAGGGTATTAATTGTCTGTAACTTCGATTAACCCATCGCGCAAGGCAATCATAACCAGGCTGGCAGTGTTTCGCGCACTGGTTTTGTTTAATAAGTTTCTTCGGTGCGAATCAACTGTGTGCACACTCAGATCAATAGCATCAGCTATTTCCTGGTTCGAATGTCCCTGGCATATTAACGACAGTACTTCTTTTTCGCGATCCGATAAAACAATTTTACTTGTCTTTTTGGGTTGTTTATAAAAGTTTTTCGCCAGAAACATAAATTCCTTTGAAAAGTAGTAATCTCCGGCAACAACCGTATCAATGGCCCTTTTTATTTCCTGCTCACTGGCACCTTTAAGCATAAACGCCGAAGCACCCGCTTCCAGCATATCGTTAAAGTTATTTACTTCGTCTGATGAAGTAAGGGCAATAACAATTATATCAGGATATTTGGCCAGAACTTTCCGGGTAAGATCAATACCACTTTCTTCAACCAGGTTAACATCCATAAAAATGATATCAGGCTCCGTTTTTCGCAATAGTTCGAAAAGTTCCTTGCCATTTTCTGCGTCGCCAATGACCTCGATATTTTCAAATCCCGAGAGAATTGCTTCCAGGCCAACTCTAAAGATCTTATGATCGTCGGTAATAATAATTTCAAGTTTGCTTTCCATAGTTATGATTTCATTTTATGAAGCGGAATAGAGAACCAGAATGAACTTCCTTTACCTAAAACACTATTTACACCAATTTCGCCCTGGTTTCTCTCCACAAACTCTTTACAAATGGTAAGACCTAGTCCCGAACCTTTTTCACCTTCCGTTCCTAATCGTGAAACTCCTTTTTCTACAATAAATAACTTATCGATGGTTGAAGAATCCATTCCCACACCATTGTCTTTAATGGTCATCTTTATATTATCCAGCTCCTGAACAGAGGATATTTCAATAGTGCCTTTTCGGTTTGTAAATTTAATGGCATTATTAGTGATATTTCGAATAACAATCATTATCATTGAAAAATCGGCATAGACCATATGCGAAGGGTGAACCTTCACATCCAGGTTTATTTCTTTTAGATCGGCCATATGCCTGAAAATGCCCATAGCAAAATTTACCGCTTCAACCAAAGGAAAATAATTGGGATTGAATTGAATATTGCCCAACTGGTAGCGACTCCAGCTTAGCAGATTCTCGGTAAGGTTTACCATCTCTTTTCCGGCCTGATTTAAATGCCTCAGGTATTCTTTTCGCTTATCATGGTCATGCTGATCATACTTATCCTCCAATACATCTGCTAAGCGTAGCATGGCGTAAAGCGGATTTTTTATGTCGTGAGCAATAATGGAAAAAAGTTTGTTTTTAGATTCGTTGGATTCGTTAAGTTCCTTTTCTCGCTTAAGCAGCATCGTGTTTTTCCTGGTAAGTTGCTTATGCCTATTCTTTAACTCACGGTTGTACTCTCTGTGTTCGCGTAAATAAATAAAAAATATAATACTAAGTGCTAGAGCCAGAATTAGGGAAAGAATACTGATAAATATTATCAGCCGTTGCGATCTAATTTTTTGATGGGATAGTAATGTATCTTTCTGAAGCGAAGCCAATTGACTTTGTTTTTTATCCAATTCAAAATAATTTTGAAAGTAGGCTTGTTTGCGTTTATAATCTTCGTTATGAATGCTATCTTTTAATTCGGAATAATTAAGAAAATTATCCAAAGCAGCCTTGATATTACCTTTGTCTGTATTGATTTGGTAAAGTGTAAAATAATATTCCTTTAGTGATATGATGTGATTGCTGTTTTGGGCAATTGCTTTTCCTTTTTCCAGGTATTTTATAGCTTCAGCATCTTGCTTTGCAGCATGGAGCATTTTGCCTAATTCGATATAGGTTTTAGCTTTCAGGCCCGGCTGAAAATGCTTTTCTTTTTTCAATGCAATGTTATAGTATTTTCTCGAGGAATCTATTAGTTCATTTTTAAGGTAGAGTGAACCAATATTTAATGCCACTAATCCAATCCCATATTCATTGTTATCTTTAATTACTCCTTTTAAAGCACTATTATAATAATAT
>DNTK01000069.1 GCA_003508755.1 Bacteroidales bacterium
CAATTATATAATAATTCGTGCTTGTGAAATCGAAGGTGATATTATTCTTCAATTTGTTAAGCTTTTTATTATCCGAAGCTGATATTCTCAAATCAATTTCGAATTTAACAGAATCCTTGTCCCATGAGACAACATGTACTTTGCCATATTTATTATGCACCTCAACAGTGGATTTCTGATTAATATGGTACTCCTTAATCAGCTGTTCGGAATAAACCTGTGCCCGGGATATCCCGGAAAACATGACAAGTAAAAGTAATACGAACAATAATTTTCTATAAATCATATTCCGAGTTATTATTGTTTTTAGTGTTGTTGTTTTCAGTGTCTAGATAGGTCACCATCTCTTCCAGGATGTCTATACGCAAACGGTAATTTTCTATCATGGCCTCCAGCACTTCCTGGTTTGCAATGTTATCTTTTAGGTCTTCCCTAAGCAATTTGTAAATACTATCTAATTCGGTTAAATCGTGTTCAAGTTCTTTTTCTAATGTCGGGTTATCGGAGAGCAGGGGTTTTACCTGTTCCAGTTTCATGCTTATCAATTGCGAATAGTACAATTCTGCTTCTTGCAGTTCAGGAATATTTACCTCATTCCGGTTACCCCAAAAGTATTGTTGTACCATAAGTGAGATGATAAAAATGGCTGCAACAGCAGCTACTCTCGACAAATAGAAAGAAAGCTTATGTTTTCTTCCTTTATCCATCTTTTTCTCGATACCACTCCAAAGTGCATCGCTTGGCTCAAGCATATCAAAATCATGCCTGTGGTTGCGTACAAAATTCTCAAGACGGTCTTTCATGCCTATAATGTTTTTAATATTTCCTTAATTTTCTGTTTCGCCCTTGAAAATTGCGATTTTGAGGTAGACTCGCTAATTTCCATAATCTGGGCAATTTCTGAATGATCATAACCTTCAATCAGATATAGAGAAAAAATTATTCTGTATCCATGTGGCAACATTTCCATTGCTTTATGTATTTTCTTTACCTCAAATTGGATGTTTTCTTCACCATTGTTATTTGGAATACCTTTTTCGGGAAGGGACTCAACAAGCGTTAATTCTACTCTTCGTTTCTTCAGGTGGTTAATGCACCGGTTCACCACAATTCGCTTTAACCAGGCACCAAACGAAGACTCAAATCTGAAGGTTTCCAGCTTACTAAACGCCTCTGAAAAAGCCTCTTGTAATAAATCCTCAGCCTCCTCCCGGTTGTTTAGCATGCGGTAGCATATGTTGAACATAGCTTTAGAGTAAAGCTTGTAAAGCTGGAACTGCGCTTTACGGTTTCCTGCCTTACTGAGTTCTACTATATCGCGATGTATGTCTTGGTACGCTACCTCCAATTTCAGTTCAGTTTTCGTCTATAATGACAAAGCATTTGCAATGTGGTTGCACCTTCTAAGAAAAAAAGTGCCACAAGATAAAATATATCAGGATAAACCGCCTTTTTTACCTTTTAGTACTGCCGCAACAACGAAAAGGATGAGAAAAATACCGGTATAAAATGCAATTCTGCCAATATAATCGCCGTGTTTCACATAAAATGTAATCTTATCGTTTGCATTTAGCGTATCAACGAGAGCTCCTCTTTCCCACCAACCTATTTTCTGTAATACATCTCCTCGCTGATTAATAAAAGACGAGATCCCGGTATTTGCAGATCTTGCAATGCTACGACGGGTCTCAATAGCCCTTATCGAAGATAGTGAGTTATGTTGACGGTAGCCCGGTGTATCGCCCCACCAGCCATCATTGGTAATTACAAAAATAAAATGTGCACCTTTTTTTATGTAATCGGTTACGTAATCGCCAAATACTGATTCCCAGCAAATAACCGGTGCAATTAAAATGGAATCGTTAACGGCTTTAAACACATCTCTTTCTTCCTGTGTAGCATTGCTCCTGAAGGTTCCGCCAAGATTAATCATCAGCTTCTTCAGAAACTTTAACTGCCGTGTATACGGCATTTTTTCAATGCCAGTAACCAGCTGCGACTTGTGGTATAATTGTATAACAGAGGACGTATCAACCAGGATGGCCGAATTATAATAATCGTAATAATATCCGGGCTCATTCATTGGCCTTGCAGTTGGTGGAATCTCATCTCCCGGTTCATACAGCTGGCGGCAAACAATTCCTGCCACATAGTTACAATCAGGATTATTTTTGATTAACTGCCGAATGAGCTGAATATCCTGAACACCCTCAAAACTGCCAATCCAGAAATTTCCCAAAAGCGAAGTTTCAGGAGTCACGATAAAATCGACTGTACTATCGATGTGCTGGATAGCTTCATTTATTTGTATGCGAGCATGTTCTATGGGAGGTATATCATTAAATTTCAGGTAAGGATCCATATTGGGCTGCACCACAACCATTTTTCGGGGATTCACTTTTTCTGTGTAGGTGTAATACCGGATATTAGAAATTACTAATGGAATAATCAGAATGGCTCCGGCTATGATCAACTTTTTATTATGAATAAAAACCTTATTTTGAGCCTGAAAAATAGCCTGATAAAGAAATACATTTACAAGTAAAAACCATAGCGATCCACCAAACACTCCGGTTAATTCGTACCATTGAATATTTTTTACCTCATAAGCAAATCCATGCCCTAAAGTGAGCCATGGCCATGAAATTTCGCCATGCATGTAGGAAAACTCATAAGCAAGCCAAAAAACAATAAACGCAAAGAAACCTGCATTTCTGCCCAAAACCTGTCGGGCCTTAAAGGCCAGCCAGACAGGAATACTCATAAAAAAGGTGGTTAAAAATACCGCTGCGAGCATACCAGGGAAAGTGGCATTTTTAATCCACCAGGTAGTAGCTAAATTCCATAAAAAGAATGTTACGCTGGCATACAGAAAAACACGGCGTCCGGCTCTTTTTCTGCCGGAAAGGTTTTCCATTATTAGTAATATCGGAATAAAAGCAATGCATAAAGTAAATCCGGTACCCCATTCATACCACCCTGGAATAAGCAACAATGCCGCCAAAAACGCAAGAAGCAAGTTATTTGAAAGTAATTTGTTCATTTTAATTTATTCGATTTTAACAAGCAGTAAAGCTAATCTGTTACTGAATAATTGCAAAATTGATTTTAAGTATTCTTGCAGAAGTGTTATTGAGCTATTTGCTGAAATATGTATTATCAACTTTAGTTCATTAAAACATTCGCATATCTATACTTGTTAAATACTTTTACAGATTTAAATTTATTACAGATGAGTAATCCACTTTTAGAAAAATTCAATACTCCATTTGACACCATACCATTCGATAAAATAAAACCAAAACATTTCGAGCCGGCATTCGAGGAATTATTTTCAAGTGCCCGTATTGAAATTGAATCTATCTGGAAAAGCAACAATGCACCAACCTTTGAAAACACTCTGGTTGCCCTGGAACGCTCTGCCAGCAGGCTGGGAAGAATAGCATCTGTGCTGTATAACCTCAACGTGGCCGAAACCGGTAAAGAAATTCAGGAAGTAACAAGAAATATTTCTCCCAAACTGGCTGAATTCAGAAACGATATTATCCTAAATCAGTCACTTTTCGAAAGAATAAAAACTGTGTACGAAGAATCTAAGAAGGGCGACTATTCTATTGAGGATTGGAAACTGTTGGATAAAACCTATAAAGACTTTGTTCGAAACGGTGCAAATCTCGATGAAACATCCAAAAAGCGGTACCGGGAGATAACTCAGGAGTTGTCGCAGCTAACTGTTGATTTTGGCGAAAATGTATTGGCCGAGACAAACAATTATTTTCTGCATATTACCGACGAAAAAGACCTTTCAGGTTTGCCTGAAGATGTAATCGACCAAGCACATATGGAAGCTGAAAGCCGGGAACTCAATGGATGGGTTTTCACCTTGCAGTTCCCAAGCTATGGGCCCTTTATGAAATATGCCGATAATCGGCAATTACGTAAGCAGGTTTTCTTTGCCTATGCAAAAAGATCAGTGCAAGAGAATGCGTACAATAATACCGGAATTATCGAAAAAATAGTCAATCTGCGGCTTGAGTTAGCAAATATTCTTGGTTTTAAAACTTATTCTGATTTTGTCCTGTCTAACAGGATGGCCGAAAGAACTGAAAAGGTTTGGAGTTTCCTTGATGATCTGCTAAAAGCATCAATGCCGGTGGCACAAAAAGAAGTGGAGGAAATGCAGCACTTTGCCGCAGAAAATGGATTAAACGATACCTTACAGATATGGGATTGGAGCTATTATTCAGAAAAACTCAAGAAAGCCAAGTTCGATATCGATGATGAAATGACACGGCCCTATTTTCAGTTAGAAAAAGTTGAGAAAGGAGTGTTTGATTTAGCCAAGCAGCTTTTCGGGCTTTATTTCAGGCAGAATAATGATGTGCCGATTTATCACAACGATGTAAAGGTTTTTGAAGTATATGACGAAAAAAACACCTTTATTTCTCTTTTGTATATGGATTACTTTCCACGCGAAAGCAAAAAGGGTGGTGCATGGATGACCGAATATGAGCAACAACATATAACCAGAAATGGTGAAAATGTAAGGCCACATGTTTCGCTGGTATTTAATTTCACAAAACCCACAAAAACTAAACCATCTCTGCTCACCTATACAGAGGTTACCACTTTGCTTCACGAATTCGGCCATGCACTGCATGGTATGTTAAGTAACTGCACATACGAAAGCCTTGCCGGCACAAATGTGTATCGCGATTTTGTGGAACTTCCCTCGCAATTGCTCGAAAATTGGGCCGACCAGAAGAAATGGCTCAATCAGATTGCTTCGCACTTTGAAACAGGCGAAAAA
>DNTK01000316.1 GCA_003508755.1 Bacteroidales bacterium
CTGGATATCTACAAAATTAACACAGAGCAGGAACAAGAACTTGCAGGTATGTTCGGAGTGCAAAGTATTCCAAGTTTGCTATTTGTGCCGGCAGAAGGGCAACCGCAAATGGCAATGGGAGCACTTCCAAAAGATACATTTAAGAAAGCTATTTCGGATGTATTTAATATAAACTAACACCTGTAAGGAATGAATTTTAATAAAAGGAAAGTTCTGATAATTTCAGCTGGAATAGCAATTGGAGCCCTTGCAGGATTTCTTTATTGGCGATTTATTGGCTGTTCGTCAGGTAGTTGCGGTATCACAGCAAACTGGCATACTAGCACAATGATGGGAGGACTATTAGGTTATCTGGTTTCTGATGGTATCGGAAATAAGCAGAAATCGACTGAAAGTGAAAGCAAGGAAGTTAATTAAAGAACCCGAAGGCTTGATTGCAATAAATGAGCATGTTAGTTTACTAGCATGCTTTTTTTAGTGCACTAATCCATCTAGTTTCGAACGATCAATCTTGAAAGAAGTTGTTCTTGGTATTTCCTCAACAAAAACAATTTCGCGCGGCACCTGATGGGGTTGTAGATTATCTTTTAATAATCGCGTAAGCTCATCTTTATCAAGAGCTTTATCGGATTCAGCAATTAACACAACCTTTTGTCCTAACTCTTCATCCTTAACGCCAATAATAGCGCACTCAAGCTCAAGAATTTTTGAGATAGACGCTTCGAGTTCTTCGGGTTTAATTTTTATTCCACCTGTATTTATTAAGTTATCGATTCGGCCTTTCCAAATAAAATGTTCATCGTCGATAAGTTCAACTACATCGTTTGTAATAACCTCTTTTTCGAGATAAGGTGCATTTACAATCAGGCAACCTCTATCGTCTAGTCTAATCTTAATACCCGGAAGTGTTTCAAAATACTTATCGGCAGCACCATTGCTAATTCTTCTTAATGCAATGTGTGAGCATGTTTCGGCCATACCATAGGTCTCAAAGGTGTTGTTCTTCACATCGCTAAACATGGCAATAACCTCGCTACGCAATTCAGAGCCACCGATTATCAGGTTGCGCATGTTGGTAAAAAACTCGTAATTACTAAAGGAGTTATATACCTGAAGTGGCACCATGGCACAAAAGTCTATCGGTCCATATTTTGCCAGTGAGGGCATGGAACTGGGTTCTTCCCAAAAAAGATTTAAACCGGCAACAAATGCTCGTATCACCATCATTTTACCCGCTATGTAATCAATGGGCAAACACAATAAAGCTTTATCTGTCCACTTAAGGTCCAGCTTCTCTACTGTACGTTTTGCTGATTCAACCAATGCCTTTTTCGGAAGTTTTAGTTTCTTTGGGGTTCCGGTAGTTCCCGAACTCATTTGCTCGATATAGTCCTTATCGCTCAAGAATTCAATTATAAACTGATAGATCTTTTCTTCCCACTCGGGCAATTTAGCTCTTTTTTGCATTGCCTTACAATGCGGAATTAAGTCCTCTACTGAAAAGAGTTTATCATTTAATATTATTCCGGAGAAATTGAATTCCATGGCTACTAATATACAAATTCATAGCTCCACTTCTT
This sequence comes from Bacteroidales bacterium, assembly GCA_003508755.1. Classification (GTDB taxonomy): domain Bacteria; phylum Bacteroidota; class Bacteroidia; order Bacteroidales; family UBA10428; genus UBA10428. The sequence continues at coordinate 1,581 of DNTK01000316.1, forward strand.
TGCTGGATCGTAAAAAAGTTTTTCACCGTTTAAGGTGAGCGGACAATCAACATTTTGTCGATATAAATTACCCAGTCCCAATCCCTGGTAGGTATTTGTATTTAATGATGCTGTCCATTGTGCAATGGCATTGAGGCCGATATTTGATTCCAGTGCCGAGGTAATCCACCACCCAATTCTGAATTCTTCAGCAATATTTATATAATCGGTACTCTCATTGAAACCACCAAGCAAACCAGGTTTTAGTATCAGGTATTGTGGGTGTATAATTTCAATAAGTTTTCGTTTGTTCTCAAACGGATGTTTTCCAATTAACTCCTCATCCAAGGCTATTGGTACGGGCGTGTTTTCGCATGAATCGGCCATTTCGTAAATCTGCGACGGCATAATCGGTTGTTCAATCGAATGCACATCCATTTCGGCAAGGTAATTTATAACTTCCTTTGCCTCTTCAACTGAAAAAGCTCCATTCGCATCCACCCTGAGTTCCAGCTCGGCGACAGAAAATTCGCGCCGTATGTTACGCAATATTTTTAATTCGTCATTAAAACCGATTGCCCCGATTTTCATTTTCAGGCAATGAAAACCCATCTTGATTTTATTTCTGATCTGCACCAGCATTTCGGAAGTATTCCCCATCCAGATTAATCCATTCGTGAGAATTCCTTTTTTACCTTCCGTAAAATCGGAAGAAAAGAGAATTTTTGAACCTTTTGCCTTAAAATCGGCAAATGCAGTTTCAATGGCAAAGCTTACACCCGGATATTCCTGAATAGATTTGTTAAAATCATATTTACCTGCATTTATCAGGTTACAAACCTCCGACAACTTAATCTCAATTAACTCAAGGTTGTCGATACTTAAACCTGGAATAACCGAAACTTCTCCTATGCCCTTTATGGAAGGAATCTCTTCGTCGTAAATGTAAAAATACCAGCAAGGCTTGTGCCGCAACACTCCTCTGGAAGTACCTGCAGGGTTAATAAATTCTAATATCCGTTTTTGATAATAGGCTTTCATTGTAGAATTAATCCCAGCCCGAAGGTAATTGAAAACGCAAAGGTTGTAAGTGCCAGCTTTTTCAGTTCATTGTTTAGTTCGATTGGAACAGTGTTTAGCATTACTTTTTTTACATCGCTTAATAACAATGGCAAGGTGAGCATAAAAAGCAACTGTACAGGCGATTTGAAGAATACAATCGTGTAAGTAATGCTTAACAATATAGCAAAAATTACCAATGCCAGATGATAGAGTTTTGCAGCTCTGACACCAATTCGCACGACCAATGTCCGCTTACCACATTTGGCATCGTTATCCACATCTCGTAAATTATTAAGATTTAGCACTCCCGAGCTAAAAAGGCCAATGGTAGATGCCGGCATGATAATCCATGGATCGATATAACCTGTATGTAAATAAAAGGTGCCACAAACTCCGATTAATCCAAAAAACAAGTATACAAATATATCGCCAAGACCAATATACCCATACGGGTTTTTACCCACCGTATATTTAATAGCAGCATAGATAGCAGAAATGCCTATGATGAAAAAAATCAGGCTAATGCTAAATGATAATTGGTGCAAACCAAAATAGATCAATGCTGTGCCGGAAAATAGTGCCAAACCAACAAAAACACCAATCATACGTTTCATAGCGCTTTTTGTGACCATACCCGACTGTGTAACCCGCTGTGGTCCGATTCTGTTGTTGTTGTCAGTT
>DNTK01000315.1 GCA_003508755.1 Bacteroidales bacterium
TCCTGTTAGTGTCAGGTTGCGTGAAATATAATCATCAATAATTGTGTCGTGTATCAGATCGCTTGAGATAAGTTTCATATGTGCTCGCACTGCTTCGTTTAATGCAGTCTGAATTAGGGGGTCAGAAGTATTCTGGCGCAGCCTTGCTTCGGCCTCAATAAACTTCATTTCATGGTAATTAACCATATAAACCGGTGATGCAGGGGATGTAAAATACCTTTCCTCTAAATTGGCTTTTTTGTATTTTATTTTATAATAGAGGGTGTCACGAGGATCCCCCAGTTCAAACATAAACAGGGTAAAGTTCGGATTTGGAATAATATAGTTCAATCGCGCATAGGAATAAAACGGACTGTTTTCAAGCGAGGTAAAGCCAAATTGATAGATCAAATCACTCTCGCTGGAGGTATATGCATTTTCAATAGCAGAAAGTGCCTCGGTAACCGGATCAAATGGTAGCTCGCCGGTTCTTTTCGATACATGCATATAGTACCTTGCTTTTAAAGCATAAGCTGTTTGCTTCCATTTCTCAATATCTCCATTAAAAATAACATCATCTGTACCTGGTAATCTGCCTTCATTCACCGCATCAAAATCAATAAGCGCTGCATCAAGCAAACTCTGAATTGAATCATAAAGCGACTGTTGGTCATTATATTCGGGAGAAAGATTATCGGTTGATTGCAATGCTTCAGTATAGGGCACATCACCCCAGAGCGAGGTCACATTTCCAAGGCAAAGAGCCAACATGGTTTTGCCAATACCAACGTAATGGCGTTGTCCACCCGCTTCGGCAATTTCAATCATCTTTATCAGGTTTATCATTGGGCCATTATAATAATCCTGGAAATTCCATTCCGGGTATGTGGCCTCATTTACAAGATATGTTTGAATAGACAAGGGGTAATTATCGATGCCTTCATAGTATTGCATGAAGATTCCGGACATAACCTGGGTAGTACCAATCATAAGGCTTGCTATACTTTCCTGGTTAAAGGGTAACAACACATGAGCAGGAACGCTGGTTACATCGTTTGGGTTCTTATTCGCTTCTTCAAGTTCACATGAACCAATTAAAAGTAAGAGGCTAATAGGAACAATGCTGTATATATATTTTAAAATGTATTTCATCTTTTTCGAATTTAGAAGTTTATTTGCATGTTAAACTCATAACTTTTGGTGTTGGGCATGTTGAAATAATCGCGACCAAGGCTGTTGGATGCTCCTGACAGATTAGTTTCAGGATCGATACCCGAGTAGTTTGTTTTTAACCACAAATTGCGGCCACTAAGACCAAAGTTAGCTCCCGAAATTGGTATATTCTCAAATAGTTTGGATGGTAACTGGTACGAAATAGAAACTTCTCTCAAACGAATATATGAACCATCCTCGAGGTAAGCTTCAGATAATCCGGCCAGGTTTGCCTGACGACTGTAATAATCCTGTAATCGTTTTACTGGAACAGTATTTGGCTCTTGGGTATTCAGATTTACACCTGGAAAAATGTAATCGTCATATCTGTTTTCGGTGTTCTTATGAATCCCCAAAAAGGTCATAGCACCACGGGTGCCGTTGTATATGTCACCGCCAGCCCTGATATCAAGCAGTGCGCTTAATGAAATACCCTTGTAGGTAAACGTGTTTCGAATACCCATCAGAAAATCAGGATTTGGATCACCAACTACTCCTGCTTCTGGATGGATTTCTGGATATCCATCATCCCCAACCAGAATGTCGCCATTCTCATTCCGCAGATACCTGCCACCATATATTACACCAAAGGGTTCGCCTTCTATTCCTACAGAGCGGGTTGTACTAAGCCCTGTAGTAGAAAACTCAACAAGTGGCACACCTTCAGGTAGTTCCTCTACTATATTCTTATTTTTGGAAAAGTTAGTGACAATGTCCCAATTGAAATCAGAGGTCCTTATCGGACTGAGCAAAAGCTGAATTTCAATACCTTCATTACTAACAATACCCGAATTTAGTGTTAAATAGCTATATCCGGTTGAGTATGGAACTGGAATTTCCAGAATCTGACCATCGCTGATGGAGTTATAATAAGCGAAATCTATTGCAATACGATTTTTGAAAAAGCGCAAATCGATACCAAATTCTGTCGATTGTGTTTTCTCCGGTTCTATATTTTTATTTCCGATGGTTCGAGAAGTTGCAAAAGCAACCTGTCCACGGATATTATCATCAATTCGCACGTAATAGTCTTCCAGCGCATACAATGGAGCATCATTACCAACTTCGGCCCAAGAGGCTCGAACTTTACCATAATCGAAGAAGGGTAAGCCTTGGGTAATGTTAAAGGCATCGGTAAATATAAATCCTACATTAAACGAAGGATAAAAGAAAGAGTTTTTATCTGGTGGTAAAGTTGATGACCAGTCGTTTCGGCCTGTAGTATTAAAGAAAAGGTAGTTTCTAAAGGCGATTTTAAAATCATAAAAAACACCCACAATCTTATAATTTCTCTCCGAGTCGTCTCCTGTTCTATCCTGAGTGTTTGAAATGTCATAATAATCAGGAAGAATGAATAAATTCCCGCTTTGTGCGTTGTAATAAGTTTTTCTTACATAGTAGTTATGACCACCCAGGATGGTAAGATTAAGATCAGGCGTGAGGCTCTTATTAAAGGTTAATATAAGATCGGAGTTAACAGATTTAAACTCATATGTGCTAATATCGACATAACCATCAGGTGTGTCACTTGAATTATTATCTAAATATGTTTTGCGCTTGTCGTTATAATAATCAATCCCTATGCGGTACATTCCTGTTAGCCAGGGCGCAAAAGAATAATCGAACTGTGAGTTTCCAATTAGCCGGTTAACTTCCGAGAAAGCTTTATTTTTATTAACCGACCAGTAGGGGTTATCGTAGTTGGGTGTAAAATTTCGTTGCGTTCCGTCGGGAAGCATATAAGCACTTTTGTCATTCACAGGATCGCTCGAGCCATTAGTAATATCAAATGTTGGTGTTACTCTCATTAAACCAACCATAACAGCCGAGAGGTTACTACCTTTTTGCATAAATGTACCTTTCGAATTTGTGTAGGCAGCAGAACCACTCACTTTTAATCGCTCGGTAAGTTGCCGATCACCGGTCAGTTTCATTGTAGTTCTCTTAAATTCACTATTCGGCACAATACCCATTTGATCCAGGTGACCGATGGAGGTGTAATAATTTCCTTTTTCACCACCACCGCTCATGCTTAAGTGAACATCACTCTTAAAGGCGGTTTGAAAGAAATCTTCTGTATTGTCATAAGGAATAACGCGCTGGTCGGTTGCGGTTGGATCACTCATTCCAACTATTCTTCCGTTTTTATCAAGCAGGTAATCTGTAGAACCATCGTACCGAAGTGTATCAATCAGTGGCCCCCAGCTGGAAGTAGATGTATTTGAATATACTTCGCCACCCTCAACAGCATCAAAAAAGCCTTGTGCATATTTGTTTTGTTGCTGGGGTAGTTTATTTACCTGTTCAATACCAAATGTGGTTCTTAGTGTGATTTGTCTCCTATCTGCACCTCGACCCTGGCCAGATTTTGTAGTTATAATAATGGCACCATTTGCAGCACGAATACCAAATAAAGCTGTAGCCGATGCTCCTTTTAAAACCGATATCGATTCAATATCATTCGAGTTAACATCAATGGATCTGTTCGAGTGGTCAACATAATAAGACCCATCATAACTGTTATCCATCGGCACCCCGTCAATAACGAACAAGGGGGAATTATTTGTTGAAAGTGATGTACGGCCCCGAATTACAATATTGGAGGATGCCCCGGGTGTTCCTGACGAGCTGATAACTTCAACTCCTGCCACTTTAGAGCTAAGCGAGTTAACCATATTAGCCTGGTTGGTAGTTGTTATATCATCACCCTTAACTTCCTGCACTGAATAGCCCAGAGACTTTTTCTCGGCCTTAATACCGATTGCGGTGACCACCACCTCCTCCAGGTTGGTCAGGTCGGGCGTAAGAGCTACATTCACAGATGATTGTGAGCCCACCATTATTTCTTCTGTTAAGTAGCCCACAAAGCTAAAAACGAGCACATCGTTTTCAGAATTAACTTCAATGGTATAGTATCCATCGATATCGGCAATGGCACCTTGTGTGGTTCCCTTTACAACAATAGAAGCCCCAATAAGAGGTTCATCATTATTCATATCTGTAATTCGCCCAGAGATCGTAATCTGGGTCAGGGCGGACATGGATATGAAAAAAAACATTAATAGTAGAAAGTTCCTTTGCATGTTTTTGATCTTTGGTTAATAATGGTCAATAGATATACTCAGTAACCGCACTTTTCCCTTAATTAGAATTGTTTTTTAATCTGTATTATGTTTTACATTGCCCATTAAGAAAGGATTTGCGGTAGTTTTATAACAACATTATTTTTTTTGAAAAATATTTTTATCACCTTTTTAAGGGTTTTAATGGGGTTTCGAGTATAGTTTTTATATAAATGTATTTACTCATTAAAACCAACGCTTATGAATTCAAAAACATTTACTTTAACTTCATTATTAATAGCTTTTCTGGGTATGAATATGATGGCTCAGTTACCCCAAAACTGGACCGAATCATTATACAACGAGGAGCTAACATCAATTATTGAATTGGAAACAACAATCGTAAGTGATGGCGATAATTCTCTGAAGTACACCTTTACGGATGATGGAGTTCCCTATTTTGTATGCGATACCTTTGCGGTAACAGCAGGCGCTACATTCAACTTTGATTTTGACTTTTACGTTCCGGACGATAAAAGCGAGATTACTACGCGAATTTTTTTCTATGAAGAAGACGGCACTTATATCTCCAGGTTCACCTCATCCGGAGTGACTGATAATCCGAGTTGGCAAACTATAACACAATCGGATGTTGTACCAACCGGTGCAACAAAAGCCTATGTGGTTATCAGAATGCTTACCGGGTCTGGATGGGATGGTTCAGCTACCTTTTATGCCGATAATGCGAGCTATACTGAAGGTGCAAGTACAACCAACATGATTGTTAATGGTAGTTTTGAGGCTTGGGATGCTCCAGTAATAGAAGATGGCTCAACAGTAGATAACTGGGTTGAATCTTTGTATACTCCAGAATTAACATCTACAATAGTACATGAGCAATCAATTGTTTCGCAAGGATTTACATCTCTGAAATACACCTTTACGGATGACGGAATCCCTTATTTTATTTGCGATACTTTTGCCGTAACAGCTGACTCAACATTCCATTTTGATTTCGACTTCTATGTACCGGATGATAAGAGTGAGATGACCACAAGAATTTTCTTCTATGAAGAAGATGGTACCTACATTACCCGCTTCACTTCATCTGGTGTGACTGATGATCCAAGTTGGCAGACTATCACACAATCGGATGTTGTTCCTACTGGAGCAACGAAAGCATATGTAGTTATCAGAATGCTTACTGGTGCTGGTTGGGATGGCTCAGCTACATTTTATGCAGATAATGCTCGATATACTGAAGGAGTAAGTACAACCAACAGAATAGTTAATGGTGGTTTTGAAAATTGGACAGCTCCAACAGGGATGCCAATTTTTGAGGACTACAGTTTTGAAAGTTTAGATCCTGTGGTTCAAGGAGTCATTGATGCCGATAATTACACCGTGGATGCAACTGTTCCTTTTGGTACTGATGTTACTGGTTTAGTGGCAACATTTACAGTGTCTGAGGGCGGAAAAGTTTATGTTGGTTCAACCATGCAGGAAAGCGGAACCACAGCAAACGACTTTACCAGTGCTGTAACCTATACGCTATACGATGCTGATAGTACTGTAAGTCAGGACTGGACAGTTACCGTTAGCGAAGAGACAGCCAGCGATGAAAAACAGATTCTTTCGTTTGTGTTTGCGGCATTGGATCCAGAGGTATACGGCGAAATTGATGAAGCAGCACATACTATCAGCGCCGCAGTTCCTACCGGTACCGCATTAACAGCATTGGTGCCTACTATTAACATCTCTCAGTTTGCTTCAGTTTCTCCTGAAAGTGCAGTAGCCCAGGATTTTACTAATCCTGTTACATATACTGTTACAGCACAGGATGGCAGTACTCAGGATTATGTGGTTACTGTTACCGAAACTGATGAAGTTGTTCTGTTCCAGGAATTTTTTGAAGGTGTACCTCGATTAATACCTGAGGGCTTTACACTGATTGAAAATGATAACTACACACCAAACCCAGGGGATGAAAGATGGGCTGACAGTGCATGGGTTATTGCCAACAGTAGTCGTCCTGAATGGGCAGGCAACAATATGGCTATAGCTTTATCGTATTATACCGATATGCCAGCCGAAGGTAGAACAGATGATTGGCTCATACTGCCATCTGTAAGTATTGGCGCCAACTCGGTTTTATCATGGAAAGCTATGTCATTAACTTCTTCTGGTAATTATCCGGATGATTATCGTGTTATCATTGCTCCTTCATCAGAATCTTCCGAACCAACAGTTTCCTACTTCGAAAACTTTGGTGAGAT
>DNTK01000556.1 GCA_003508755.1 Bacteroidales bacterium
ATCATGAGCGATGCCGGCATTCAGTTTCAAAATGAAGTATTCCGCGGCGATGAGCTAAGCATTAAAATTGCCATGGAGGATATTACAAAACGGGGCTTCGATCTGTATTATGTCCTGCACAATCTTGAAAAGGATACACCAGTGGCTAAAATAAAAACCGGTATGTTGTTTTTCGATTATTCTAACCATAAATTGGCAGTAATTCCTGAAGCAACAATAGAGCAGCTGAAGGGTTTAAGCAAATAAATATCTTAAAACGAACGTTATATATTCCACACGAAATCATTAACTTGCATTTCCTTTGAACATTTTGATAAGGAAAACCGCTAAAACAAACACTAGATTATATGAAAACGCTATTATTCAGCTTAATTCTAACCCTTAGCCTGTCCGCTGTAGCACAGGATGTTGAGGTACCAGTGCAGATAAATCTTAAAGACGGCACCAGCTTTAATGCCAAACACTTTGGTCAGCTAAAATGCGGAAAAGACATGTATGTAGAAAGCTACATTCTCATTCGCGGGAAATACCTGGGCACAATGACGGAAATAAAAACTTATGACGATATTCAGAAAATAATTTTTCTTGATTATAAGGCCGAGCCCAATCCTTCATCCGGAAACGAAAAAGGAACCGTTGTCATCACCAAGAAAAACGGAGTATCGGTAGATCTAAAAGAAACAGAGATCAACATGTCGTGTTACAGTCATGGAGCCCTTTACAATCAAATAGTTGTGCAGGTAGAAAATCCTTTAGACGGAAAAGTAAATGAGAAAACCATTGCTACCAAGGACATTGAGTCGGTAGTTTTCAGGTAAGCCTGTTGTCACCCTGCGACTCCGCTCAGGATGACAGGTGGAGTTTGTCACATTGAGCGTAGTCTAAGTGGACATAACATTCCACCTATTCGTCAGTACGAGGCATAGAAAACATATTGTATTATAGGGAAGTGGATTTTACCGAAGTAATCTGTTTCATGGAATTACTTCTTATGTACTTATAGGTCGCTTCGTCGAGTTTCTTAAATCTCTGTCGTGTTACCTCATTCTCCTCCTTGCGATGACGATTGGGAGAAGTTAAGGATGACGGTACAGAATAATTTTCTACTTCCCTGCAGCCTTTAGTGCCTTTTCAACCAGCTCTACCAATTTTTCCTCAAGAACCTGGTACGAAAAGTGTTTCTTACCCAGCTCGTAATTGTATTCGGCTATTTCCCTGTTTAGTTTTTCGTTGTAAATTATGTCCTTCATATCGGCAATGGCTGCATCGGTAAGTTTGCTATCGTCAATCATCGCCGTTTTAAACCCTTTTGAACCGATATCGGGCCAGTAAACAGGTTCGTAATTGTTCACAAAAACAGGGCGCCGGGCCAGTACCGCTTCTACAAAGGCATTTCCAAAACCTTCATAAGTACTAAAATAGGTGCAGGCTCTTGCCTGGGCGTAGGCATCGGAAAGGGAATAGATAAGATCATTGCTCTCGTGGATATAGCCTTTGTTACTGAACAGGTGGTAAGAAAAGCTTACCCGTTCGCCCAGTTTTAATTTATGTATCTGGTCGATTAACTCCATGTAATACGCACTGCCGGCGTCGTCGTTCCAGTTTCCGGTAATCACAAGTTTAATCTTTGGGTCGTCCAGTTTGCTGATAAGTTCAATAGCTGTTTCAATGCCTTTGCGACGCACAATACGGGTTATCTGAAAGAGCAAAATATCATCGCATTGATACCCCAGGTTCCGGTGCAGGCAATTATTTTTTTCAGTGACCAGGCCAAAGGGCTCATCAAAATTCATCACATTTGGTACATTGACCGATTCGCGGTTAAATTTCTCCTTTAAGAAATCGTATCCATACGTATTAATCACTGCATGCACTGAGTTGGGGGCGCGCAGTGGAAAAGTTTCGGCCACAAAGTCATTGATGCTTTTATGTGGCGAGACATACCTGTCGCCGCGTTCCCAGGCAAAATCATGGTCGTGTGTGATGGTGGGTAGCCCGGTGTTGAGTACCACCTTTTTAATGGCCAGTCCCATTTCAAGGTGGGAAGGCAGACAGCTGGCGTTTTCCGAGAGAATAAGGTCGATTTTTTTCTCGTGTACCCAGTTTAATATTTTCTTGTAAATAACCTTTGAATAAAGGTTGATATGTTCCAGCAATTCTTCCTCGTTGGCCTCGGGGTGGAAATACGCTTTTTTCTGACCCCAGAAGCTTTCGGGCGAGAAGAACGACATTTCCGGCACCAGGGTTTCGCGCTCGGGGTTTATCATGCGTTCTTCGAATTGTCCGGCGATGATGTAAATCTCATGTCCGAGTTTTTCAAGAATTTCGATCCATTTTTCGGTTTCGAGGGCAACGCCGTCTACACCCCCGATGCGGCCAATTATAATCCCAATCCTCATAACTTACAGTTTTGCGTACAAATAAAATTACGAATTATCTGCAGTACAAAAAAGAAAGCAGCTTCTAAAAAAGAACCATCTTTTGTTCAGCAACAGATTATTTGCCACCAAAGCTTCAGCAATGGTAAAATAAGGAACCAGAAATCTGTTCCCGCTTACAAATCAACAGATGGCTTTACAGGGTTCCCTTTGACCCGTGGGTTAACTTTTTGGAAACCTGTATTTTATTCCTTGGTTATTTGAGTGTAATCGATGAGGTACCGATTTCGTACCCTTCCGAATAGAGTGCAATAAAATAAGTACCTTCAATGAGTTCTTCAGTTTTATCCCAAAAGATACACATATCGATGTCCTGATTATCGTATTCCAATTCCCGTTTCGCAGAATAAACAAGACTCTCTTCCTGGTAGTCGAACATTCCGGCATCGGGCGACGAAAGCACTACTTCATCGGGGCGTATGATGCGTACATAAATCATTTTGCTGCCAGCTTCGGCCACATTGTTTTCACGTACAATAAAGCATACCCGCAGCTTTTCAATTTTGGAGATTTTATCTTTAGGTTTGGAGCGGCTGTTTAATCCTACTGCGACAATATTTTTAGCAGCCAGCTTCTGTGCTTCGGCCACTACCGATGACAGTTCCTCCTGGGTTTCTGATAATTTCTGAATATTCTCTTCTTTTTCTCTGAGCTCCTGCCGTACGGCAATATTTTCTTCAGTAAGCTCCCTGTTACGTGTATTCAATGAGTCAATCTGAACTATGTAACTGCGCATTATGCGGCGTAAGGTGCCCAGCTCTTTTTCGTACATTTGCAGTTTTTTAGCATTGGTAGCCTGTACACGAAGGAGCCGGCGAATTTTATCCTGCTCAACCGCAAGTCTTTCGTTTATGCTGTCGTTGTTGGTTTTTAAGGAGTCGTAACTTACAATTAGCTCATTCAGCTCTCCTTCCATTTCATCTTTTTGCTGCTCCACATATGCTTTTGCTTCTTCGGCAACTTCCACATCTTCGAGCAGGGCAAAAAGCTTTATGCCCAAAGCTATCACAATTACACCAAGGGTAACCAAAATAGCTATGAGGTACATGGGTACTTTTTTCTTTGGCTGTGGCTGAGGTTGAGCAGCAGGGGCAGGTTTGTTTTGAGTCGATTCCATTATTGATTGGTTTTGTTATGTAACCTATTGTTATTGGATTTATTGTGTGAAGATATGCAGTTGATACAAAAATAAAAAACCGGACAATAAAAAAACGGCTCAGGAGTGTTTTTTATGCATATACCCTGATGCCATGCACCCTAAAATTCGCAAGTTTTCAAATTGTCCCGAAAAACCGACATCGAATGAAAGGAAGCAATCACTTCGGTAGATAAGAAAGCAGTACACTGTTCTATCGGGTTTTGAAATGAAGTTATACGAATTTTAAGAACCATTGCCATGGAATAGATGACCTGTTCTTTAATTTGTCTTTAATGGATGAAACAAAAACTACTTGATAACAAACAAGCTGCGCACTACCCCTATCTGCTCCGAAATAGCCTGTAGCTCTTCAGTGGGTTGGTAAATATCGTCCGGTTTGTAATCGGGCAATCCTTTTTTATACAATTCCTCATACAGGGCCTGCAGCACCATCAATTCGGTATGAAGTTTATTTCCCTTATTTACGGCATATTTATTAAAGATGCTTACAAACAGGTCGATCGTTTTTTTTTCTGAAATCCTCAGATCGTATAAAAACTTACCCTGGTTAGTGATATCTGCTACCTTCATTCCTTCCAGGGAGGCAATGCTTTGATCGATGAGATACAACTTTTCAGTAATATTACCAATCAGGTAGGATGAAATGATTCTAAAGCGTTTATCGTTGGGCAGGGTAGTGTCAAATTCAGCCAATACCTCGTCGAACTTAAAAAGCAGTGAGTCTTCTTCTGTTAGTCCGGTATCTTCCCGTCTCAGCAACAGGTTCTCCACATAAAAGGGACCAATGCCCAGTTGGTTGGCCATTACCTGTGCAGAGGTATAACTTTCAAAGCCGGCATCATTATTTCCAAAAGCTGCATGATACAAGGCATCGGCACTAAAAACCCCGCAAATGAATGCACTGGCTTCCGGCGATTCGAGGTATTCAGCCTGAATCAGGGTGTCAAGCGTAAGTTCGGGGCGATAATCAACCCCCGATTTTATCATCACTTCAGCTACTGTTTGGAGGTTGCTTTTAACACCATACATAGTATTGAATTCAAATAGCAGGGAATCAAACTCACTGGCCGATTGCTCGCCGGAAGAAACGGGTTTACAACTGATAATAAACATGGCCAGCAGGCCTATTTGTAATAGATAAATTAGATTTTTCATTCGGATGTATTTTTAATAAATAGAAGTGCCTTTATATACTCTTGATATGTCCAATGGAACCAGGTTTCCACTGTATCTTAGCTGTCCCATAGTGTTTCCTCGAACGGTGGCATCGCCGTAGCCCCTGTCATTTAGCATAAACGATATATCGTAGGTGCCGAGCGAGGTCATTACAATAATCAAGAGGTTATAGCTTTTGCTTTTCTTTCCTTCGATAACTTTGAGTTCGTACTTTGTTACATTTCCATCAACAGTTATGCCGCCAACCCCATTGTAACCCATACCGTAGGTGGTTCCTAACTGCAATACTGCTTTGTTCGAGTCAACCGCAATAAAATTAATGGTGCTGTTTACCGGGATACGTGCACCTTTATTATCGCCCACATAATCAGCTTCTAACACAAAGCGGTGGTTACTTAACATTATCTCTGTCAGTTCGCGCATGGCAGCTTCTTCAGCTTCGCGTTGGGCTTTTCTTTCCTCTTTGGCGATTTTTCTGAGTTCCTTTTTCGTATATACTTTTTCTTCCTGCGAAAAACCTGGAATGGCAAGTACGCAAAGAGCCAAAATTATCAGGATTGTTTTCATCGTGTATTGCATTTGCTGTCAGGCTTGTTTTCTGCTGTAATTTATTAAAAGCTTTTCAGAAATCCTAGATAGGTGCCCACATATCCATCGGCAATACCGATAATGTATTGCATTTTTACC
>DNTK01000209.1 GCA_003508755.1 Bacteroidales bacterium
GCATAATTTGCTTTGGTCCACCATGAATCGAGCCATCATTTTCTCCTTCGTACGAAGTAAGGTGCGGCAAACCCTGATCGTCCACACAAGCCATTCCGTTATGTGTCCAATTATCCCCGGTGTTTTTCACCAAGGTCATTTCATCGGCATACTCCTTAGTTATCGGAAGTTGTAGTTTTTCGTCTTTCACATTTAGCCACACATTATTATCGGTATCGAATTTCATGTAATACACATTGTGACGCTCTCCATCGTGCTTTCTTCCTTTACAAAGGTGGTAGTTATAAGCAACTACGATATCGTTGTTTTTGCCATGTAAAAAGTTTAAATACCATGAATCATGGGCATTATCGTAACCGGGAGGGGTTTCAGTAACTTTTGTTTGCACAATTGAAATCAATGGAGAAAACGTGCGGCAATTGTCTTTCGAAATTTGATACACCCAATTACTTCGATGTGCTCCGTGACGGTAGAACAAATAAATATCGCCATTATCCATTTTCAGAAACTGGCTGTAGGTACCAAAGGGTGCAATATTATCAACCACTTTCCAACCTGAAATATCCATTGGTTTTGTGGTCACCACGTGCATTTGTTTTCCGGCATGATAATTACCTAAAAGATTTTCACCTAAATCAGGAGTACCACCATGGCCTCCAAAAACAAGATGAATGTAACCCTCACCATCAACCACCAAAGTTGGCTTTCCATGGTTATCAATCTTTTTCTTTCCTCTTGGCCCCAACAAACTGGTACCTGCTTTGTACGGTCCTATCCACTCATCATTGGTATGATTATAAGCTGCCGCATAGGGGTCTTCTCCTGGTCCTTGATACGCCACATAGGTAAAGCCTTCATAATATTCTCCGGTATTTGCATAAACAGAGTTTCCAAAACCATTATTGGCAAAGTAGTTAACTTTTTCTTGCTCTGGTTGGCAAGAATTTAACAAAAAGCCTAAAAAGACGATGCGCCGTAATAAATTAGTTCTCATCCTATTTTTTGATATAAATTTTAATAATCTTACTCCTGTGTGCCTATTATTTTACTTACTCGTTTCATGGAATTACGATTTTTACTAAAACGTTTATTTATTAAAAGTACGAGAGAACTCAATATCTTCCTGAGTAAGAATAATTATATCATTTACGCCATTGGCAAATTTCAATCGTACTTCCACTTTTTCTGCATTTCCTTTCCTGGTAATAGTAGGCTTAATTGAGTTGTCTTCCCGAGCCAAAAGCAGTGTAACAAAATGCGGATTTTTTGCCTTGGTCTTTGCATTCAGCTCTTTGTAATGATTGGATAACAGACGGTTTTTATCGGTTATTTTGCCCACTCCAATAATTTGAGCACCAATTAAATCACTTTCTTCAATACTTAAGTTTGTTTGAGGCCACAGGAAATTAATATCGCAAATAGCACCTCGATTAGAGCCCATAATTTGCGCCGCGTTTTTCTTCGGAAATGTCATTATTGTATTGGCTGTGTCGGTGTGTAACAACCAGGTATATTCGTTTACCTTATTATCTTCAGTCTGAAAATCATCCACAATAAAAAGATAGGGTTGTTTGCCACGCACATATAGAAGTTGTCGTTGCGCAACGCTAAACACTAGTTGGTTTGAATCCGTTTCAATATTTTTATACCCAAATTGTAGTGCAGGCGCATAAGCTTCTTTGGCATCGCCTTTTACATACACTGCATTACCCATTTCCCTGAAATCCAGTATGCGACCTCTTCCGTATCCCTTAATCTGACCACTGCCATTTACGAGTATCGCATTATGCGAACGTGTACTCCAGGGGAATCGTCCCGGGTCAATGGCAAATTCTTCGCCCAAAGCATTGAAGGTAAATGCATTTTCGTCGGAATGATTGTGAGCAGCGTGATAATCGGTACCAGAAGTGAACGACACATGCGACCCCAGTGGATTTCCCCAACTATCGCGCATAAAAACACGCCCACTTGAGAAAAGATGCGAGAGTTTTGTAGGAGCGACTGGCTCAAGTTGACTATCACCCCAAAGCAATACAAGTGGAAGAGACAAACCATCACCTATCGAAGGACGGTTGTCTCCTCTGTAACTCAAACGTCCTCCGCCGTAGGATTTAGCTCCCTGTTCTCCTTCAATTTGGAACCAAGCCCATAAGGCTTCTTGCAATTTGTAGCGACTGATAATATACATTATACCCGCAGAACTACCTAAAGTCGTTGGGTTGTCATTCATCGCAATAACCTCGTTTCCCCAGGGCAACATCGTCCATATTAATTGATTTGGAATCAGGTTCATACTGGGCTGTTCAGCAATCAAATCCACTCCTGTGCTTCGTTGTAAGGCTACAGCATATGGCACAACTCCTAACAATCCATAATTGGTATAATCAATGCCCTCTGTTCCATAGCCCGTATCATCAATAAATTCAGCAATATAAACTCGAATGCGTTCTGTTGCCTTGGTTTGCCATTCAGGTTTATTACCTAATGCTATGGCACAAAGTCCCAGACCACCGTAATGCACCGCAGTATGGTTCTGAGAATTGACATCGGGTAAAGATTTTGACCAAACTCCATCATATTCAAAGAGAATCGTAGCAACTCTATCTATTTCATTCCGGACAATTAAGCGTTCCCTATCATCCATATATGGATAAAGCAAATCATAGCCAATTGCATATCCGCGAGCACCATCAGCCTGCTGTAAATGGCCATACCATTCTTCGGGATCACTGGCCTCCGCAGAAGCAATAATTATCTCAATCGCCTTATTAAAATAGCGCTGGTCGCCGCTCAAATATCCGGCAATTCCCAGCGTACCCACACGCTTTTCAAGAATTCTTCCAAGTATTCCAATCTTCTTCCAATCACCACCAACTGTATGGCCATAGTCAGGATTAAGGCTTTCAGAATAGGCAAAAGGTTGCGATCCAAATTCCATCATTTCGTTTGCCTGCTCAATAATTACTTCATAAGCTTGTTTCATCCACTCGCTATCAGCGATGTTCTGCTTTATCGCAGGAACATCACCAACCGTAAAAAATAAAGATGGGTGTTCTGGCTCCTGAGCAAAGAGTGGCTTGAATAAAGAGGTAGAAAAAAGAAATATTACTATAAATTGTACTAATGCTATGTTTTTCATTATTTTCCTATAGAATATTTTTGAGGTATGAGATTCCTCTAGCTTCTTTTTGCCGTTGCATCAGGATGTTACCAAGTGTTGTTATCAAAAATATGCCAATAAAAATGCCTAATATTTTCATTCTATTTTACTTCTGAATTTCAATTGTTAATGGTCCCAGTAATCCAGACGAATGGGGTGCTTCGCCTTCTTTGATGTCATCTACAACAGTCCAGGTATATCTTTCCGATTCAGGCAACATTTTATCTCGAATCATCCGGTTGCGCCACAGGTTGGCCACTTCAATTTCCAGTGTATTTTCGCCTTGCTTCAAAAGTCCG
>DNTK01000468.1 GCA_003508755.1 Bacteroidales bacterium
GTAGTTATAGGCATCGTATTCGGTTGCTAGCTCAGAATACAAAAAGTACAGCAGGACTTCATTATCATTTGTTTCAGCACTTGCTACGGATTGGGTTAATTTTTCTATGGCAGCTTTTTTTGCCAGCAAGTAGTCGTTTCGCTTTGCAATATGCTCATCGAGCAGTGTAAACATGCTATCTGCATCGTTGGCAATCATACATAATGGAAATAGTAAGGAAACAAATAGCGAAATTCGAAAACAACAATTCATATAGTATACTGCTATGCAGCCTTGATTGGGTTTCTACAAATATAGGGTTTTTCGTTTTGTGGAAAGTGATAAATGATAGGTAGAGGTAAAAATGTGACGAAAATGAGGTTGAATCCTTTAACCAGCGTTTCGTTGTTTGGCTTCTTCAATCAAGTTGCGCAAGTCGGTTTTCTTAAAAGGTTTTACAACGTATTTGTAAATAATGCTTTTAATATCAGGATCGCGAATAAGCTTTGGTTCATAATAGGCAGTGAGTAGAATGCAATTCTGTTCGGGTTTAATTCGTTTTATTTCACGAATAAACTCGATGCCATCCATTTCAGGCATCTTTAAATCTGTTATCACCACATCGATATCATTGTTTTTGTAGATATCGATGGCTTCTTTGGCCGAAAGGGTTTTAAAGATACTAAAGTCTTTTCTGAAAGATATTTCAAACAGATTTAAATTAATATACTCATCATCAACATACAGAACCCTCACCATCGGATAGTTTTAATTAATGTCATCGAGAATAGGAACAAATATATAAAATACTACCTTTCCTTTTTCGTTTTTTACATGAATATAGCCATTGTGCTCTTTAATAATGCTATACGTTATGTATAACCCCAAACCAGTTCCTTTGTTCGGATCTTTTGTAGTAAAGAACGGATCAAATATTTTACTCAATTCCTCTTCAGGAATTTGTGGCCCCGAATTGGCTATCTTAAACACCACGCAGGGAGTATTTTCATAGTTGTCGGTATCAATTTCTATATCAATACATTCATTTTCGCGTATCGGTTTTGTAGAAATTGAATCTATGGCATTATCGATTATGTTTATGAATACTTGTGATAGGCGGAATTTTCGGGCCTGGATCTGCGTTTTGGTATTTAAAGCGACATTAAGTTTAATGTATTTTGGTATCTTATGCGCCAATACAGTAGTGGCTGAGTTTATTAATTCATCGGCCTGAACCAGCTCAAGGTTTTCTTCGCTATTGCTTAAAAGCGATTTCAGGCCTGCAACAATTTGTGTTATTCGGGTAACCCCGGTCTCGGAGTGCGATAAGAGCTCGTTTATCTCATCAAGTTTTTCTTTACTGGTTTCTTTAGCAATACACTCAATTTCACCAATAGAGGACTTGATATTTTCGATGCTTACGGAAATAAAGTTTAGCGGATTGTTTATTTCATGTGCTACTCCTGCGGTTAGTATACCCAGTGAAGCAAGTTTTTCAGATTCTACCAATGCTTTTTGTGTGTTTTCTAATTCAGTCAGAGCTTTTCTGAGTTTCCCATTTCGCTCGGCCAATTCATCTTTTTGTTTGTTAAGTTGTTGGTTTTGGGTGCTTATTTCGTCTTTCTGGTTATTGAGTGTTTTGTTTTTTTCAGCAATTTCAGCTGTTCTTAATTTTACCTGGTCTTCAAGTTGCCTTTTCTGCGATTGTAGAATGTCGATTCTGATTTTATAAATGCCATAAATAATCACTAGCATAAATACTATAAAGGCAATTCTTGCAAACCATGTTTTCCACCATGGAGGAATAATTGCCAGTTGTAGCTCAAGGGTTTCTTTGTTCCAGATTCCATCGCTATTTGAAACTTGTAATTTAAAGGAATATGAACCTGGTGAGAGATTTGTATACGATGCACGATTTGATCCTGACCGTATTATCCAATCCTTATCGAACCCTTCTAATTTGTATTTGTACAGATTTTTATCAGGCTCGGAATAATCAAGAGCAGCAAATTCCAATGAAATAAAATTCTCATCGTAGAAAAACTTTGCACTATTTTTTTCATCTTCCAATCTATCAAGTAACACGGATTGGTTAAATAATTTTATATCAACAAGTACCGGAGGGGCAGGTGTTGTATCGGGGGTAACCTCTTCAGGGACAAAACTGTTCAGTCCGTTTATACCTCCAAAATATAGGATGCCATTTTTATCAGCATAGGCAGCCCCCCAAAAGAAATGATTGTCCTGTAAGCCATCTTTCTTGGTGTAATTCTGAAATTGTTCATTGCTGGGATTAAACATTGAGATACCATAGTCGGTACTGAGCCATAGGTTCCCATTTTTATCTTTATAAATGGCAAATATGATGTTATTGGGAAGCCCATTTTCAGTGGTATAGGTTGTAAATTCGTTGGTCACAAAATCCAGTCTGCTAAGTCCTCCTCCAAAAGTCCCAATCCACAAACAGGTAGTGTCATATAATAAAGATATTACATTGTCGTTGGGCAAGGACTTATTATTTCCGGCCTCGTGCCGGTAATGAACAAAATCAGCTTCTTTTCTTTCTTTATTTTTAAATACCATTTTGTTTAGGCCAAAGGACCAGGTTCCCAACCAAAGATTACTATCCGAATCGAACACTATGGCTTGCGACTGAAGAGAATTACTGCTAAGTGAATTAGGATTTTCAGCGTCGTGTTGAAAGCGGAAAAATTTATCCGACTTTACATCGTATTTATTTAATCCCCCCTCGGTCGAGATCCACAACACACCTGGCTTTCCTTCTATTATTCGTTGAATTCGATTATCCGACAACCGATTTTGTTCCTGGTAGGCATTGGAAACCCGTTCGAAGTTGTCTCCTTTTGGATCATACTTCATTAGTCCTGTATTCCAGTCAGATACCCACATTGTTTTCTCGGAATCGATAAAAATTGAATTAATATTGCTACCCGATAAGCTATTTCTCTGGTTTGGTTCGTATGTATATTGCTTATAGCTTTTGGTTGGATAATTATATCTGATTAAACCATTGTCGATTAAGCCGATCCAAAGATTCTCATCATCCTTGCATATGGCCTTTACAATGGGCGTGCTTAAATCGGATGTATTTCCTAAATAGTTAGAGTAAGTAATGAAATTTGATTGCAATACGAATTTATCCACACCGCTTTCAGTGCCAGCCCAGACAATTCCCTTGCTGTCGATAAATATTTTACGAACCCTGTTTTCACTAATAGCTTCCCGGCCGCTGCTTTGTTGGAAATTTCGTATTTCTCCAGTTTTATTATTGTAAACGCTAATGCCATACTCAGTAGCAATCCAGTACTCCTGTTCGATGCGTTCGTCGATGGAATAGGTCAGATCTGAAATGATTGTATTTGTATTGTTGTTAGCTCTGATATGTCGAAAGCTTTCAGTTTCCGGATCTAAAATATTTATTCCACCTCCAAAAGAAGCAATCCAGATATTTCCATCGTGACCAAGATATAAATCAAAGGGTTGATCATTGGACAATTTTGTTGTATTGCCATATTCATGCAGATATTGCTTTACCTCGGAAGTGTTCGGATTGATTTTTGAAACACCCAGGTTTGATATCCCTGCCCAAATTGAACCATCCGAAGCCTCAAGCAAGGATCGAACAGATTCTTCCTGCATGAGTTTTTGCCCATTTTCAAGTACAGAATAATGCTTTATTTCACCTGTTTGTGGGTTTACTCTATCAACACCTTGTCCTGAAACTCCTGCATAGATATTTCCATGTCTATCTACTATAATTGACCAAAGTGAGTTTCCACTGAGCTCATTTTCGTTTGTCCCGCTATGATTGTAGTTTGTAAATGATTCTGAAACTGGATCAAACGCATCCAGACCACCTCCCTGGGTTGCAATCCATATTGTTCCATTCTTATCGATGGCTAAATCGCGGATGGTATTGTTCGATAAAGAGTTTTTATTTTCGGGTTCGTTACGGAAAATTTTATAATTAAATCCATCATAACGGTATAACCCATCGATAGTGCCAAACCAAATAAATCCCTGACGATCCTCGATTATGGCAAAAGTAGCACTGGGTGGGGCACCTGATTTATCAAGAACCGGGGTAATTTCCATTCGATATGTCTGGCTGTGAAGAAGGCCTGTAAATAGCGTGGAAACAAGAATAGCAAGGAGTTTAATTGTTCTAACTATCTTGAAATATGGTATTTTTAAATGCAAGACCATTAATTGTATTAAATCGTTAATTCAATGCGGCTTGTAGTTAGTTTTGCGGTTCAACGTATTAAATTAATAAATCTACAGCAGAATTAATACTCTTTGGTGTTTTAATTTTAACAAAAAAGGTTTAATCCGATTAGATTTTTACCGGATAGAAGTGCTCAAAAATTTAGGGTGCTGTATGTTTACAATTTTTATTATTTGTAACTGAATATTATATTTAGGCAACTAATTAAACATACAGTTATGAAAACTATTTATTTCCTATTAGGCACAGCCCTTTTAATTTCAGCATGTAAAAGTTCAACATCAGAAGGCTCTCAAAGCGATGAATCAAACGAGCAAGCGGAAGTCATTAGAGCGGAAGCTGTTTGTATATCAAATGGTGTACCTGTGCGTGAAGAACCTTTCAGAAAAGCAGCATACATTACTTCTTTAAACCTGGGTGAAACCCTTTTCTATCTTGGCCAGTCCATAGTTGATACAAATGACAACAGATATGAATTTTACCAGGTTGAATTATCTGACGGGAAAGTAGCTTGGGCGCGTACCTATGGAATTCTTATCGACGCCAAACCTGCTGCAATTGTCTCGGGAACTCCAATATATAAGCGTCCTGATTTGGTAACAAAAACAGATAAGGAGTTTATACCGGTTGAATTTATTGCTGTGGTAGCTGAGAAGGAAGAATGGGTTGAAGTTATTGGCAATGGAAAGAAAAAGAAAGGTTGGATTAAGAAGGAGAAAATAACCTTGCAACAAGAAGATGTGGCAACGGCTACACTTGCCAGCAAGCAATTAATAACAGATGGAGAAATGAATGTTGAGTATATACCTGATTTTCTTGAAGAATTGCCTTATGAAAACACACAGTTTGCATTGTATCTCCAATCGATCCTTGATCAACAGGTGGGAGCAGCAGTAGAGGAAGTTATTGAGGAATATGAGATGCTTGAAGAAGAGCTTTATGAATAGACGATAAATAGATGCTGGCAGTGGTAGTAAGCAATTGTTGTAAAAATAGCCCGCTGAGTGTTTTTGTTAATTTTTATGCTTTTATCGAAAGCTTTTTAATGTATAACCTGGTTACTAGCCCCAAAAGATTCATCTCACGATATAACTTAAAACCCTCTTTTTCATAAAAACTTGAACCCGAACTATATTTAAGGTCAGTAAACACTTTATATGTCTGAATGTGGTTGGCAAGCAAATGGCTCTCGAAATGTGTAAGTAGCTTATTACCAATGCCTTTACCGCGAAGTTCCTCTTTCACAATTATTGAGAGCAATTCAGCATTGATGGTAACATCTTTAAGAAAATAAACTCTTTTTATATGCCTGAAAAGACTTGCAATAGATTTGGCTGATAAGTGAGTTAATACTCCCCATAGGGCTTTGCCAAGAAATTTAATGCCACCGAGTTCTTTTTCATTCAATGTGCCTGAGATGAAGGCCAGCAAAGTATCGTTGTTATAGCAACCATAAATAAAGCCTTTTTGGATGATTAGCTGGTAATAATAGCTAAGAAATCCATTACCAATTTGTCCTGATAACACATTGCTAAAAACAGCTTTGTGCATCAGGACAAGTGTATCAATATCATCTTGATTTTGGATTAACCGTATTTGATATTCACCGGTATTAGCCATAGAAGCTAATAATTGTATCACAGATAAGTTCTATATCTTCTCTCTTTAAACCAAGGTGCACCGGAAGTGACAATCCTTCATCATATGCTTTGTTGGCAACCGGAAAGTCGTTTTCTTGATAACCCAAATAACTGTAGCAAGGTTGTTTGTGGAGAGGATAGAACAAACGCCGTGTTTGCAGCTGGTTATCTTCCATAAACTGCAGCAATTCTTCAAGTCGCTCCACCCGGATATTTACCCTGAACGGGATAAAGTTGGAGTCTTTGCTTAAACCGACAAATTTAACCTGAGGTACATCCTTCAGCCATGCATGATAAAGTTCGAAGTTTTTCGTTTTTCTTTCCTTAATTTCAGGAAACTTAGCAAGCTGGGCAACACCTACACCGCATTGCAAATCGGTCATTCTAAAATTCATACCAAGCGATGGATGGATAAACGTTCCGCTGTTGGGGCGTCCCTGGTTACGAACAAGTTTAAGCTTTTCGAACAATTCATCATCGTTTGTTAGTACAACAGCACCTTCACCACAGGTAATGGTTTTATCGGCAAAAAAGGAAATCATACCGCAGTGACCAATTGTACCCGTATGTTTTTCTTTATAAAAAACTCCAAAGCCTTGGGCTGCATCTTCAATAACCAATAAATTGTGCTTTTTCGCAATTTCCATGATTGGATCCATATCGCAGGACTGACCATAAATATGTACCGGAACAATTGCTTTTGTTTTTGGGGTAATGACAGCTTCAATCATCTCAGGATCAATTTGCAGGTCATCTTCCTTGATATCAACAAAAACAGGCTTTGCACCAATAATGGCCAATGGCGATGCTGTTGCATTAAAAGTAAATGATGGACAAATAACTTCGTCGCCAGGTTCGATACCAATTGCAAGATACATCAGGTAGAGTGCGAGTGTACCATTGGCTGCGAGCAGGGCATGTTTGGCACCTGTCATGTCTTTTACCCCTTCGATAAATTTTTTCGAGAAAGGGCCTTCGGTAAGCCAGCCATCGTTTATGGATTTGGTGAGATTGGCCAATTCTTCCTGGCCTACATAGGGCTCTAATTGAAATACTTTGTAACTCATTTTTGTGTATTTTGTAGACTGTTATTAACGATTTAACGCCAGCAAAGATATACCTTAATAAGTTCAATATTTTATAAGGAAAGTGTAAATTTGACGAACGCCTTCCAACTCATTCTTAACAGCAGCCAAGCATGCTTTAAAAAGCTAAAAAACGATTTTCCATAGGCTTTTGATTCGCCATATTCTCGAGGCGAATAATGCACCGGTACCTCTGCCACTTTGAGGTTGTTCTTGATAGCTCCAAATATTAGCTCAAAATCGCCAAAGGGATCAAAATCGCCAAAGTAATCAATTTGCTCCCTGATTTTAAGGTAGTTGTGTTTTGATATGGCTTTAAATCCACAAAGCGTATCGGTAAAACGCTGCTTTAGGAGCATTGTAAATAAAATTCCAAAAAAACGATTGCCTAAAAAGTTGAGCAAGGGCATAGCACTTTTTTTCATTTTATAAATAAAGCGACTGCCATTGATATACTCTCCACGACCACTTACAAAAGTCTCCCAGAATAAACTGGCTTCCTCAGGTGGGGTGGTCAGGTCTGCCTCAAGCCACATAACCAGGTCGCCAGTGGCCTTGTCGAATCCATACCGGAATGCATCGCCCTGGCCAATCCCTTTTTGCTTAAGCAATTTAATATCTTTATTGGGATATTTTTTAATCATTTCTTCGATTCTGGCTACGGTATTGTCTGTGGAGTGTCCTTCAACAAAGATTATTTCCGTATTTGCTCCCATTAAGGGCATACGCTCTACCAAACCTTCGATATTTCCTTCTTCATCACGACAGGTAATGACAACCGAAGCCGAAAGGTCTTCCGGTTTTCCTGGTGCAGTAAATGGTCTGGCTACGAGGAGGTGGTTGATTGAAAATCGGCGAATAAAGGGAAGCTTGCCAATAAAATGATTGAGAAAAAATGAGATAATGGGAATAAACTTCGGAAACAGCAGGATAAAGTTTCGTTTAATACTCTGATAACCTGACATGTACAGAAAGTTGTCAATATCGTCAATCGATAGCCAATTGCGATGCACTTCTGGCATTTTAACACCTAATTTTTGCCCCAGCCGGATTACCGGATTCCAAAGGGGGTTGTAAAAATCAATAATCAGACGTGTATTATGGGTTGCATATTTTTTTATATCGGAGAGAAATTGCTGAATATTTTGCAGGTTACCTAGTGTACCACTGATAATGATATAATCGAACGTCCGGTTTCCTAAATCCAAATGTTCAATATCGCCAT
>DNTK01000022.1 GCA_003508755.1 Bacteroidales bacterium
CATCGAAACCGCCTACATACCAGATGCAAAACGCACTACTTTGTGCGTATCGTCGCAAGTTGGATGCAAAATGGGGTGCCGGTTTTGTATGACTGCCCGTCAAGGTTTGCAGGGTCAGTTGTCTGCCGCTGATATTCTGAATCAGATCCTTAGTCTTCCGGAGCGTGAAAAAATCACCAATATTGTCTTTATGGGAATGGGTGAACCATTCGATAATACGGATGAAGTACTGAGAGCCCTGGAAATATTAACAGCCGATTATGGTTTCGGATTAAGTCCACGAAGAATAAATGTATCTACCATTGGTCTTGTACCAGGCATGAAACGTTTTATTAACGAATCGAAGTGTCATCTTGCCATAAGTATGCACTCCCCTTTCGACGAAGAACGTAAACGCCTGATGCCGGTTCAGCGCTTATACCCCATCGAAGAAGTTGTTCAGCTATTGCGCGATTCAGATTTCGAACGGCAACGAAGAATTTCGTTCGAATACATATTATTTAAAGGAATCAATGATACTGTGCAACATGTAAACCAACTTGCAAGGCTTCTGAATGGTTTGAGGTGCCGGTTGAATATCATGCATTATCATGCCATTCCCGGTTCAGGCTTAGAAGGCGCCAACCAGGAAACACTGATCTGGTTCAGGGATAAGCTCAATAAGAAAGGAATAATTGCTACTGTTCGAAAATCAAGAGGCGAGGATATCATGGCTGCATGTGGACTGCTTTCGACAGGAAAGATACAGCAAGAATCCTCATAATACCTACAAAACACTTAACTTTCGCAATACATCGGTTTCATGCAAAGAATTGCCCTAATAATCTCATTTTTAATATTCTGTACTACAGTACAAACCCAAACGCGTTACGGTTTTCTTCTACCCGATTCTGCTATCTATTCGGTTACCTCTCTATCCAATACTCTTTATGTGGGTATCGATAACCGGTTGCACATGGATAATTCGTTGTGGACCCATTATGACAGCATCGCGTTTAAATGCAATAATGGCCATTTGCTGCTCGATTCAACCTACTTTGTAATACCAAGCAGGGCCGGAAACCTGCGTATTGAGGTCCATGGATATGTAAATGGTAAAAAAGATACTTTAGGATTCAGTAGGTTTAAAGTATTGCCATTACCAGCTCCTAAAATTGTTTTTGGCAGCACCATCATTGATGATAGCATGCGCATTAATAATGAAATCTTTATTCAGGCTGACAGCCTGTATATCGCATTGTCTGATGATATACCTGCATCAAAAAACTGGATTGAAGTTCGGGAGTTTTCCATTGGTTACAATTATGGGGGGTATTTTATTGAGGAAACCAGCGAATCAAACGCTATTACAAAGGAAATGAAGGCTTTTATTGCCAAGTATGGTACTGGAAAATGGTTTTCTGTAAAAGTAATTACCCAATCGGGAGATGCATTGCTGCTGACGAACCCAATGTATAAGGTATTTTTCTACTGATTCTGCTTTATTTTAGCAAGTGCTTGCTTGATGGTTAACCGCTTTCCACCTTGGTAAGCTACGACAAAAGCTTTCCTTACCCTGCTTGCAATCAGCAGTTCCTTGGCATCATTAAAATTATCGTATCTGCCAATGATGTACTTGTACCAATTGTCTTCGAATATCTCGGTAACAGGCTCACTACCCTGGTATATATGCTCTTCAATATATTCATCAGACATTTTAACCGTATGTGCAGCTATCTGTACATGAAATACAATAGGAGCTTCTGCAGGCTTTTCAGGGGCATCTTCTGTTACAGCCGCTTTTTTCGCCTGAACAAACAAATCATCGGGTGGCCTGCTGATGGCAGGATCTTTAAATGCTGCATTTACTTGTTCTTCCGTCACGTCATCCTCCCAACTATAATCATATTCTACCGGAAAATCCTGATAAATCTGCAATGCTCTGCCCCTATCCCTTATCGATAGTTTCTCCAGTTCAAGTGCTTCGGCCATCTTATACTGTATCAGATCGAATTTTTCCATTTCAAGCAATAAATCTCGGATGGAAAGAGCCCGGCTGTACGCTTTACTTGCCTTACGCTCGTAAAACTTTGCCTTATTAACTCCGGCGGCATAATGGTTTATTTTTCGCTGTGTATCTTTAAACTTAATGCTGTTTTCCTGAAATACCGTGTAAAGAATCATAAAGCCCTCACGGTAACTTTCAGATGCCTGAACAAGCCTTTTCACAGCCTTTTTGTAGCCTGGAACAGTTTGCTTTAGCTTTTCGTCTTCTGCAATAGCCTCGATAGCAAGGATAGCCTCCTGCTCTATTTCATATGCCTCGTTAATAAGTTTTATTCCTTTTTCAATTCGCTTTTCGTCAATTATAGAAAAATCAAGTGCTACTCCTTTCTGAAAATCAGACGGTGAAAAGGGTTGGGAAAAACCCTGTGTGGTAAATAATAAAGAGACGGATATTATAAAAGCTATATAAAATGTATACTTCATAGATTATTAAATTATTGCAAAAATAACGATTCGCTGCAATACACATAAAAAAAATCAGGATCAAAAATCGATCCTGATTTTATTCTATATTTTTTGATGTAGTTTATTCTGCAGTTTCGTTGGATAATTCAGGCGCTCTTAATACTATTACAC
>DNTK01000322.1 GCA_003508755.1 Bacteroidales bacterium
CATAGATTGCAGTGTAGTGATTCCCTCGAAATCGGTTCCCGGAATCGGTGGCATATTTGCTGTTGCCCCTGTGGTAATTATTAACTTATCGTATTCTTGGGAGCCTTTCTCATTACTCAATAGGTCAAGAAACTCTATTTTTTTATTTGCAGTATCTATCTTAGTAACTTCGGTATTTACTTTTGCTGAAATACCTTTAGCATTCCAGTAAAACTTCGGGTCTCTAACCACACCGGTTGGTGTGCAGAGTAACTTGTTTCTGTCATCGAAAAAACCACCTACAAAATAAGGGTATCCGCATGAGGCCATTGATAAATCCGGCCCTTTTTGGAACATGGTTATTTCGGCGGATTCATCCATTCTTCTTGCTTTTGCTGCTGCTTTGGGGCCTGCTGCCGATCCACCGATAATGATTATTTTTTTTGCCATAGTATTATACTTTTTTATTAATTACAGTTCCTTTTATTCTTAAAATTACCGGTTGTTCTGAACCATTAGAATAAACCGTAATGCTTTTACTAAAACTTCCTGCTCTTGCGGTATTGTACTTTACTTTAATAACGGCTTCTTCGCCTTTTTTTATGGGAGCTTTTGGCCAGGCAGGAACAGTACATCCACAGGATGAACGAACATTGGATAGTATCAAAGTCTCTTTGCCTTCATTTGTAAACTTAAATTCACACGCTCCATCACTATTGAGTTCAATTTTGCCATAATCGTGAACGGTTTCTGTGAATTTAATTATTGCCGATTTAGTGCGCTCATTTTTGCTGTTTTCTTGCCCACAAGCCACGATAAGTAAAAGCAAGCAGCTTAATAAAGAAATTGATATCTTTTTCATATTCTCTTTTATTAAATTATACATTCATTTGTTTATCTTGTTTTCTAAAATGTTCATCAGACCTCATTTCCTCCAAAGCAACTGGAATTGGTTTTTCCAGCCATGCTGCTCTTGCATCGAGCCGGTTGTCGTATTTCGGGAAAAATGGTTTAATATCCAGTAATGGAGTGCCATTAAATTAGACCTAATATTTTGTGAAAATGATGCAACAGGGTCATGTGCGAAAACCCTTCAAGTTCGGAATAAAGTTCGATTAGCCCTCGTATACCTTTAGCTGCCATGGTCTTTATGGGCATATTGCTTATGTTGTTATGGGGTGTATGAATTATACCAATTGGACTAATTATGATTTGTTCTCTATTCATTTTTAAAACTTGACTATTGCACCTGTTTTAACTTGTGAAATGTTGAATTCCTTCCAAAAAGCAGCAAGCGCATCTAATTCTGTACAATGGGAAGGAAACACATTTTCGATATTCTGATTCTTTAAAAAGTGGATTGTTTCTTTTGTTTGTTTATTGTTTGCTTTCAGATGAAACCCGCCAATTACTGCCTTAACCTTTGATATGCCAGTTACCTTTTGTGCATGCAGTATGGTATTGCAGATGCCTGAATGGGCACATCCGCTTATTACAATTAATTCGTCATTTTGCACCATGCAAATGGCTGAATCGTCCGGTACATAATCGGGTTGCCTGCTTTTATCGACAAAGGGTGTGGTTTTCGATTCAAATTCGGTTTGACGTGGTATTTCTCCAAGATAGTAGATGTTATCCGCTATTTTATAGGGTTCCCGGGTAGTTATCAAATCATACCTGTCCACTATTTCATCTTTGGTTAAACCCAAACCAATATAGCTGTTGTCATTTCCACGAAACCTTTCCATAAATGCCATAGGATGTGTTATCAGTTGTTTTCCTTTTAAGTGTGATAAACCATTGCCATGGTCCCAATGCCCATGACTAAGTACAACGGTATTTACCTCTTTTTGAATATCGATTTCGAGTTTTATCGCATTCTTAAGAAAAACATCGGTATGCCCTGTATCGAAGAGAACTTTTTGCCCCTTATCATCAATAAGGTACGAAAGCCCATGCTCGGCGAGGAAACCTGCCCCGGCACAATTATCTGTTAATACTGTTAACTGCATATATTTATACTTTCAAAGTGTTCTTTTAAAGTTTTCCGCACAAAATCCGGGGCGCTCATCGGAAACCTGTTTTTACTATCGACAAAAACCACTGTTGACTTTGCAGTAGTCAAAAGAATACCTTCTGTATTTCGCACTTCAAATTCAAAACTGAACCGCACCTCCGGCATCTCCCTGATTTTGGTTTTAATCGTTAGTAGTTCATCATAATGGGCAGGCTTTTTATAATTAATTTCAAAAGAAATTACCGGTAACATCACATTTTTGGATTCGAGTAAACTGTCATGAATACCTATTTTTCGTAATAATTCGGTACGTGCCTGGTGACAATAGCTTACATAGTTGGCATGATATACATATCCCATTTGATCAACCTCACCGTATCGGGGGCGTAACTGTATTTCGTCTGTAATCATTCTTTTAAGGTTTTGCTTTCTACATAGTCTCTTACATCTCTTAACTGAAAAGCATATTTCTTCTTTAACCTTCCAAGTCTTTCATCATTATTACCAACAGGTATGTTTAGGGCTTTAGCCAGTCCCTGTGCAGAAACATTGTACCTTTCTGCCACCTCATGAAGGGTCATATACCCATAAATTTCTATTTCAGAATGGTTTATATGATTAGGATTTTCCTGGTTAATACTGGCAGCTTCAAGCTCTAGTTGTTTTTTAGCAACGGGTTGCGCTACAGCCCGGCTTTTGTATTGCGTTTCTTCGGAATAATAACCTGTTCTTAGTTTGTTATTGTGGGCATGATTCAATACACCTTCTTCAATTTCCGGGTTAACAAACAGAGGTAAAATGCCAAAAATGATTGTAAAAAAAACCAATAGGGAGCCAAGAAAAATGCGCAACACTCGTTTAGAAACCATTGTTTTGAAAATGCCTGCTATTTGCTTCCAATGAAAAACAATATGTAGCAACAATAAAAAGAGTAAAACAAAACTTAGTACTAAATGTATGGTTCCCCATTGATGTCGGTCGATTCCCCAATAATACAATTCAACATCACGACCATAAATTTCGTTTCGTTTAAACCCCGGTACTAGCACATACTTTATTAGAAATCCGATGCCTGCAATAGGCATCATTACTATAAACATGAGCATGTCTATTGAAAGATTTAGTTTTGATTTACTAACCTTCATCGCTCATGCTTTTATCGCTTCAACCGGGCATTCCGCAACACAAGCCTGACAATTACTGCAATTGTCATTATTAATTTGAGCAATGCCATCAACAAGCTCTATAGCCTCCATGGGACATGCATCAATACAAGCACCACAGCCGGTGCATTCATCTTTATTTACTACCGGAAAGTCCATGTTTAAATTTTTATGTTAATACTTTATTTACTTGTTCTATTTTATTCACCAGCTTTTCGAAAGCCTTTACAATAAGTTTACTGTTTGATGCAAATACCGTTTTCCCAGTATCACCCAGTTCGCATACATCGCTAACAAGAGGAATTTCAGCCAATACGGGGCAATTAAGCTCTTTGGCTAGTTCCATTCCACCTCCTTGTCCAAATAAGTAATATTTCTCATCGGGGTGTTTTTCGGGTGTAAACCATGACATGTTTTCTATCACACCCAATATTTCAATACTTATACCATCGGCTTTAAACATATTGGCTGCTTTGCGACCATCGGCAATGGCCATTTGCTGTGGTGTAATTACAATTAATGCTTTTGCCTGAGGCAACTTTTGTGAAAGGGTTATGCAAATATCACCTGTTCCCGGAGGCATATCAATTACGAGGTAATCCAGTTCGCCCCAGACAGTGTTTTCAAGTAACTGAGTTAAGGCTTTTGATACCATCGGGCCTCTCCAGATTATCGCATTTTCTTTTTTCATAAGAAAGCCTAGCGACATTATTTTTACTCCATAATTTATAACCGGGCTAATCATATCATTTTCGCCTTCTTTCTCTAACAAAGGATGTTGGTCGCTTACGCCCAGTGTTAATGGCACAGAAGGTCCATACAAGTCTGCATCGAGCAATCCGGTAGAATATCCTTCTCTCGCTAATGCAACAGCAAGATTTGTGGCAACTGTTGATTTTCCTACTCCACCTTTTCCTGATGCAACCAGAATAATGTGTTTTATATTCTCTAAATTATTTTTCATCGTAATTCTCCTTATTTAATTACATTGAGTCCTTCAGTTGTTATCAACTTTTTCCATACATTTCTTATAATTTCTGTAATTTCAGATTCAGGTAGGTATTCAACGATTGTTTGCCCAATAGTCATGGACTCAACCATCTTTTCATTAAAAGGAATATGAGCTAGCAGAGGTATATTTCTTTCGTCCAGGAATGTTTCAATTTCCCTTACAACCTTTAGATTAATATCAAATTTATTGATAACAGCATAAGTTTCGACACTAAACGAACTAATCAACTCTACAAGGCGAACAGCATCGTGCAATCCCGATTTTGTTGGTTCAATTACAAGTAATACACCATTAGTTCCTGACAACGATGCAATGGTTGCACATCCAATTCCGGGAGGACCATCGTTGATGATATAATTGTGATTGGAAGCCAAACCTATTTCTTTTGCTTTTTTACGAATCTGACTAACCAGTTTGCCTGAGTTTTCTTCACCCGGCCCCATTTCTGCATGAACTAATGTTCCAAAACGGGAAGTTGAAATAAACCAATGATTGTTTGTGTTTTCGGTTGAAGATATGGCAGTATTCGGACATACACGCTCACATAATCGGCAACCTTCACATTGCAGGGAATTAATAAACACATCGCCATTTTCATTTTGATGAATCGCGTCAAAACGGCAATATTGCATACATAGATTACATGAATCACATTTTTCACTATTAATACTAACTGCCCACCCACCTGAGAAATCGTATGTTTCCTGTATGGTTGGCTTAAAAAGCAAATGAAGGTCAGCAGCATCAACATCATTGTCACAGTAAACCGCATTTTTGGCTACCGAAGCCAGGGCTGCCGTTATACTTGTTTTACCCGTTCCGCCTTTACCACTTAAAATAGTTATCTCCTTCATATTTAATGAGTTTATGTGATAAATTCTCCACTATTTTTTCATAGTTGACTTGAATGAAATCAGGCATATTTTCAACAATATTCCCTTTAGCATAAATACCTGCATATTCTCTGCTAAATGGTATTTCCCCTAATAGCTCAATGCCCTCGCTTTTTAGATATTCGTATACTGCATTATTTCCTAAGCCAGCCTTGTTCACGATAGCCCCGAATGGTATTTTTACTTCTTTCATAAGATTTACCATTAGTTTTAAATCGTGTAATCCAAAAAGGGTAGGTTCGGTAACCAGTATCACGTAATTTGCATCGCTAATGGTTTCTACAACGGGACAGCTTGTGCCTGGTGGTGAATCATAAACAACAATTTCAGTATTTTGAGACACCCTTTTTTTGAGGTCTTTTATAAGCATGGTTTGCATAGCAGAACCAATTTTAAGCCTACCTTCTTTTAGTCCATTTACATTTTTAGTCTGGTATGAGTTTACCCAACCAATTGTTTCCGGATATTCTGAAATGGCTTCATGTTTGCAGGCAACCAGGCATGCACCGCACGAATGGCAAAGGCTTTTATTTACTTCGGCAAAATTTGCAGGTGGTATTACTACAATGGCATTAAACTCGCAATACTCGGCACATTCACGACAAAAAGTACATTTATCCTTATCTATATTGGGTATTAATTGAAAAATTTCTTCTTGTTTTTCCTTATACGCACCCTCAAAGAATATCAGGTCATTTGGTTCTTCCACATCACAATCGACCAATTCTATTCTGTTAGCAAAAACTTTATTAAGCATGCTATATAAGTTTACAGCAATAGTTGTCTTTCCTGTACCTCCTTTTCCACTTGCTATTGCAATTTTGTATGGCATGTCAATTTC
>DNTK01000319.1 GCA_003508755.1 Bacteroidales bacterium
TTGCATCGGATTTAGCACATGTGTTACACGAACCATACAAATGTGTAATACTTTAAGAACCTCTGCCGGCTCGCACGAACGCATTCTTGTAATGGAGGTATTTGGCCGCTATGCAGGATTTACAGCTATGATACCCACCATGGCCGGGGCTGCCAACCGCTGTGTGATTCCTGAATATCAATTCGATATAGAAAAACTTGCCGGATTATTGGTTGATGACCGTAATAAAAATCCGAGCAAATATTCCGTGGTATTAGTAGCGGAAGGAGCAATGCTGGCAGGTGATTCGGATATGGTCTTCAGGAGCCAAGAAAAAGACGCTTACGGACATGCAAAACTTGGTGGAATAGGTGACATGGTTTCGATGAAAGTGAAAGAGCTCTCTCCTAAATATAACAATGGTAAAAAAATTAATGTCATCAACCAACAATTGGGTTACCTCGTACGGGGTGGTGACCCGGATGCCATTGACTCCATTGTTCCCATGGCCTATGGTAACCTGGCGTTGGATTTAATATTGAAAGGAATTCATGGCCGACTGGTTGTTTTGCGTAACGGAAGATATGATAATGCGCCAATTGATGTGGTTACAAGTACAAACAAAAAAATCGATATCAAACGCTATTATAATGTCGACAGGTACAGACCCTATTATAAGAGTTTTGAGTTTCAGCCATTATTTATCATGACAGGTAATGCATAACCATGCTATAAACATGAAAAAGGCTGTTACCTCTCTTTGTAACAGCCTTTTTTTAAGCTTAAAAGTATGCTTCTATTTTTTTACATGTACCCAGGCCCTGCTTGTAACTGATCCCCGAAAACTTGAAATGTCATTTATTGCTGTTGTGTAATTATCGTACGATTGAGCTGATACTCGATAATAACCTTGCGATTCAGAATATATAACCTGAGGAGAATAGCCCATATCTAAAATTGTTTTGGCATATTTCATCGCTAGCTTTTCACTTAAAAAACTTCCAACAACCATGTAGTATCTATCCGAGGTATAACCTACTCCAGGAGCTGAAGGTTTAACAGGTTCTGTTTCCTCAACAATTGTTACTATTTCTGTAGTGTCTTTTGCCTGTTCCTTAATTACTTTTGGCGATTGAGTTAGTACAGTATCAACTGATTTATCAACCAGTTTATCCTTTTTAAAGAGCTTTTTGCATGATGAAAGCGATAACACTATTACGCAAAGCATCATTAAATTCAATATTCTCATGGGTATAATCCTTTGATCTGTTTACAAAGCTAAGAATTTTATGGATGTTTCGATTAAAAAATCACCTTAGTTATTAACCTTTTAGGTTGATTATCTGAAACTTGACCCGTTTAATCAAACAAGATCACATGCATCTGCCGGCATCCAATGCTTGTCCTTACCATCCCACTTTACATTACAACCTATTGGATTCGTGATATTTACGCTTACCGGCGTTCCGGAAGTTACTTCCTCCAGCACACGTTCAAGGTCGTTTGTTGTAATTTTTGATGCATCACGAGGACTATCCACTCCCCTGCCGGTGTAAACTAATTTTCGATGCTTATCGAATACATAAAAATGCGGCGTGCGCAAAGCTCCATAGGCTTTAGCTACTTCCTGTGTTTCATCCCACAGATAAAGCCATGGAAATTTATTTTCCTGCATACGGGAAACCATGTGCTCAAAATCGTCTTCAGGGTAAGTATTAGGACTGTTCGAGTTTATAGCAACAAAACGTACCCCTTTGTCTGCGTATTTTAGAGCTGCAAGTCGGGTAACCTCATCTGAACCGAGTACATAAGGACAATGATTGCAGGTAAAGAAAACCACCAGCGTTTCAATATCCGACAAATTATGGAGCGAATAGTAATTCCCGTCCGTTGCTTTAAGATTAAAAGCCGGAGCTTGTGCCCCTATTTCAAGTGTAAAAGCCATCGTTTCCAGAAAAATTGGTTTCTAAAAGAAACAATGCACTCAAGGCTATGTTCAACACCCAAATGCATAAAACATATTGAACACAACCATCCTTAAGCTTTGAATATATGGTGTATTATAGATTTACCGTAAACTCAATATCAGCAGAAACATTAGTTAGCACAATATTACTGTTCAGCTGGCTCTTAAGCACTATCGTAATCTCTCCTTCCTGCATATAATCTTTTAGATTGTCAGTACTCAGATTGGGTGTCAGAGTAGTTAGTCCCGTTGGGATTGTATTTAACCAGCCAACTTTCTTTTCAGACATCAATGGAGTTTTAACATAAATCTCGAAATACTCGAAGGCATCAAAGTTGTCCTCGCCGTTCATTATTGTTAGTGTCACAGTTTTTAATTTTACCATGTCAAGCTGATCCATGCTCCCCCCGTTATCTTCAATTTTTTGAACAATATTGTGAGCAATCACGTCGAAGCTCTCAACAAATTCACCTGCATCTTCGGGACCCAAATTAAATTCTACGTAGTAGGGGCCGATATCGAAATCAAGATTTAAGGCGTCTGCAAGCTCATCGCATGAAACTGCAAACAGAAGAGCAGATGCTAAAAGCACCCAAAGGTTTGTTTTTCTTTTCATGATTAAGTGTTTTTTGGTTTCGATCAATACATAAAGTTACATTATTCAAAAGACGA
This sequence comes from Bacteroidales bacterium, assembly GCA_003508755.1. Taxonomy (GTDB): domain Bacteria; phylum Bacteroidota; class Bacteroidia; order Bacteroidales; family UBA10428; genus UBA10428. Next base: position 2,618 of record DNTK01000319.1, read on the forward strand.
TGTCCATAATTTTTTGATAAAAACTTATGTTTGAACCGTTATTTGTCTTTTATCGAATAAAAAAATAGTTTGGTCAGAGAAGATTCTTATTTTCATCAATAAAATGTAGTCGTTTACCCTTTTCTTCCGTATAGAGAAATAATACCAAACACCAAACCCAACAATAATGCAATACAATTGGCATAACAAGTCTGTATTGGTAGCTGAAGATGATCCCATCAACTTCAAATATCTTCAATTGCTGCTAGAAAAGCGCACTGGCGTAAATATTGTCTGGGCCAAAGACGGGCTCGAGGCTTACGAAAAAATAATTAATCATATCGGAATTGATCTGGTCCTGCTTGATTTACAGCTGCCCGAATTAAATGGAATCGATGTATTGACACAGGCAAAAGCAGCTGTTCCAAAGCTTCCTATAATTATGC